>CAJCIJ010000048.1 GCA_903970315.1 Actinomycetota bacterium | reverse complement strand
ACGTCGTCGAACTGCAGGTCCGTACGCACGTCCACGAGCATGGCCCCTTCGTCGCGCTTGATCTGGACCTGGTGGGAGTAGAGCGGGGGAACCTCGACGCCGCTGGTCAAAAGCGGCCCTCGGTTGAGACCCACGATGCGCTGGAAGTTGGGTGGCTGCGGTCCCAGGCGCGCCACCGCCGCCGCCACGAACTCCTGCTCGCTTTCGATGCTCAGCGTGGGGTTGTGCTCCTTCTCAAAGCCGATCGTTGAGCAGATCTTCAGGTCCATCCCGGGGCCGCCGCACATGGACCCGCCCAGGTGCGCCGGCCATACCTCGCAGGCGTCGGGCAGCGAGAGCAGCCGGCCGTGGACTGACTGAAAGATCTGACTGGCACCCAGGGTGGGCTCGATCGCGAGGTCGGTGCGCGCCACATCACCGACAAACAGGGAGTCGCCGCTGAGCACCGCCCAGGGGTCCTCGCCTCGCTGGGCGTCGATCAGCAGGAAGGCCGTGTGCTCGGGCCGGTGGCCCGGCGTGTGCAGGGCGCGAATGACCAGCGACCCCAGTGCAAGCTCCCAGCCGTCGTCGAAGGGCTCGTGCTCGTAGTCCGCATCGGCGGCGCTGTGGATGTGTATGCGTGCGCCGGTGGCAGCCACCAGTCTGCCGTGCCCGGAGACGTGGTCGGCGTGGGTGTGGGTCTCAAGCACATGCCCGATGGACATGCCGCGGTAGCGCGCAAGCTCCAGGTACTCGTCGACCTCAAACCGCGGGTCCACGACCGCAGCGACGCGGGCCCGCGGATCGCCGATCAGATACGACGCGCAGCCCAGATCGTCGTGGATGATTTGCCGAAACAGCAAGAGAACCTCCTCTGGCACGGTAGCGTGCGTGCAATGGATTCCACGTTTACGCCGCTTCACCGTGGTGGCTCAGGGCCACCGATGGTCTGCATCCACGGCTTCACCGACACCTGGAGAAGCTGGGAGCTGGTACTACCGCAGCTGCAAGAGCACCACGACGTGCTCGCGCCGACGCTCGCCGGTCACGCCGGTGGGCCGCCCCTTGAGGGCCCCTTGGACGAAACGATGCTCGCCGACGCAGTCGAGCAGGCGATGGACCAGGCGGGCTTTGACCGGGCGCACATCGTGGGCAACTCGCTGGGCGGCTACGTGGCCTGCCAGCTGGCAGAGCGCGGCAGGGCCGACTCGGTCGTGGCTCTTGCTCCCGCCGGCGGCTGGGCCAAGGGCGGCGAGGCGTTCGCCGAGATAGCGGCCTACTTCAAGCGGTTGCAGGAGCTGGTCAAGGCGGGTGCGCCGTTCGCCGACCAGGTCGTGGCATCGCCGGAGGGGCGGCGCATGGCCACGCAGGAGATCGTCACCAACTACGAGCACATTCCAGGCGATCTGATTGCCCACCAGATCCGCGGCGCAGCCGCGTGCCCGGCGGCGGACGCGCTGCTTGCATTCGGTGCCACCGAAAGCTGGAACCTGGATGCCGAGCGCATTGACTGCCCTGTGCGAATGATCTGGGGCACAGCCGACAGAGTGCTGGCGTGGCCGGCGTGCGCGGGGCGCTACCGCGACGAATGGACGCCGAGCGCCGACTGGGTGACGCTGGATGGCATCGGCCACTGCCCGCAGCTGGACGTCCCGACCGAGACGGTGCAGCTGATCCTCGGTCTCAGCGCCTCCTGACAACAGCGGGCGCGACGGCAGCGGGCGGCGAGTGACCGCGTTTCAGGCGTCCGGCTTGTCCGGCCGGGTGACCGTGTTCATCGCCGCTGCGCCGCTGCCTGACATCGCGCGCCGAACGGCACCGGGCCACACCGCCCGGATCATCGCGGCCAGGCCGTAGGGCCGCGGGGCATAGCATTCCGCCTGGCCCCCGAAGCCGGCTCGAATGACCGCCTGGGCGACCTTCTCGGGCGTGGACACCATCCAACGGGTGCGCGCGCTGCGCTTCAGCTCGGCCTGGGGGAAACCCTCGGTGGAGAAGAATCCGGGCAGCACCAGGCCGACGTGCACGCCGTGTGGGCGCTCCTCGACCCACAGGGCCTCAGACCACGCCGCAAGGGCCGCCTTTGAGGCGCTGTAGGCGCCGGACCCGGCCCGCGAGACGCGCGCAGCTGTGCTGGAAACGTTGACGATGGCGCTGGGAGCGCTTGCGCGCAACAGCGGCAGCAGCGCCTCGGTGAGACGCACCTGGGCGTCGAAGTTGATCGCCATGGTCTGCGCGACATTCGCGTAGCCGCCGTCGGCGAAGTAGGACCGCCAAGCGGCACCAGCGTTGTTAACCACCAGATCCACGCGCCCGAAGCGGTCTGTCACGTGCGCAAGGACCGCCGCTGGGGCGTCGTCGTCGAGCAGGTCAACAGCCACGAAGCTCGCACGTGGTCCCAGCGATTCGGCCAGGCTGCTCAGCAGCGCTTGGCGCCGGGCGACGAGCACCACCGCGGTGTCGGGCATGGCGGCGAGCATGCGGGCAGTTGCCTCGCCCAGGCCGCTTGACGCGCCGGTCACGATCGCCACGCGGCGCCGATCGGGGGCGCCGTTGGAGGCTGCGCTGGACGGTTGGGCGCTTTGGGGTGCGGCGGTACTCACTGGCACGGCTGACTCTAGGGCAACCGGTGGCCATCGCGGCCGTCGCCAGCCGCTGCAGATGCGACGTTCGGTTGCCGCGGCTTCCGACATCGCGACAGGATCGGAGTAGGTTGGGCGCGAGACGACACTCGGCTGACAGGAGAGACTGGTGAGCTGGACCACCGCAGACATCCCCGACCTAACCAACCGCACCGCCGTGGTCACGGGCGCAAACGGCGGCCTGGGCCTGGAGACGGCACGCGCGCTGGCAGCGGCGGGCGCCACCGTGGTGATGGCCGTGCGCGACCAGGGCAAGGCCGCCGCAGCGGTGGCCGACATCAACGGCACCGTCGCGGACGCCAAGCTCACGCTCGTCGCGCTCGACCTCGCGTCCCAGCAGTCGGTACGGGAGGCAGCGACGCAGATCGCCGCCGCCCACGATCAGATCGACATCCTGGTCAACAACGCCGGCGTGATGGCGATTCCCGAGCGCCGCACCGACGAGGGCTTTGAGATGCAGTTCGCCGTCAACCACCTGGGCCACTGGACGCTGACTGCACTGCTTTTGCCCGCTCTGTTACGCGCCGAGGCGGCCCGCATCGTGACGGTGACGAGCACGGCGCACCACATGGGCCGCGCCGTGAACCCCGACAACGTGCACCTGCAGGGCCGCTACAGACCGTGGCGGGCCTACGGCCAGTCAAAGCTCGCCAACTTCCATTTCGGGCTCGGCTTGCAACACCAGCTGTCGCAGGCGCACGCCCGGGCGGCGAGCCTGATCGCCCACCCGGGGCTGTCCAACACGGAACTTCAGGTTGTCAGCATGCGCGAGACCCCCGGTGGCTTCAGCCAACGCATGGCCCACCGCGCTTCGGCGGGCAGCGGGATGTCGGCAGCCACGGGGGCGCTGTCGCAGCTGCGCGCGGCCACCGATCCGGCGGCCTCCGGTGGTCAGTTCTACGGACCGTTGTTTGTCAACAACGGTCCCCCCGTGCGCAAGCCCATCATCAGGCGCCTGGGAATGCGTAAAGCGATCGCGACACTGTGGGAGGTCTCCGAGCGCAACACAGGCGTCAAGCTCGATGTTGGGGCCGGCGCACAAACGCCCGGGTAGGGTGGCGGCAGGGCGCGTATCGCCCAGGCCAGGCGCCCATTTCAGGGGCCAGCACAGCCACCTACCAAAGGAGCACCGAGATGTCCTGCAAGCAAGTCACCCATCGGCGGTTTGGCGCCAGGTCGAAGACCGCCGACACAGTCCGCGCCAAGGCTGTCGATGTCGGTCTCGCCGGACCAACCGTGCTCGGCCCGTCGGCGCTGGGACCCGTTGCAATCGTTGCGTCGGCAGTCGGCGCGGTGGCTGTGGGCGCCGTGGCCGTCGGAGCACTGGCGATCGGACGCCTGGCGATCGCCAACGCGGTCATTCACAAGCTCCAAGCCGCCGAAATCGAGATCGCCGCTCTGAAGGTGGGCGAGCTGGAGGTTGACAAACTGAAGGTCGCCGGCCAGCGGTGGCCCATGCCGTAAGACGCGGGCACCGCACCCGCTGGCGTCGGCGAGCTACGCCGTCAAGGGCTGGTCTCGGCGCCGACCAGTTGCGCAATCGCACCGGCAGTGAGCTGGGCCTTGGGGATGAAACCGAGGATTGGGCAGTCGGCGATCAGGTCCGTCAGATCGTCCTCGGCGCGCGTCGAGATCAGGATCACACCGACCGCGGCGCCGACGGGCCGGGCGGCCAGTTGATGAGCGAGGTCCAAGCCGCTCTCGCGTCCAAGGCTGACATCGACGAGGACCACATCGGGGTGGGTCTCCTCGGCTCGCCGCAGCGCCTCGGCCGAGCTCGCCGCGCGGCCGACCACGTTCAGCTGCTGACGCTCAAGAAGGGCGCCCGCAGCCTCAAGGAACGTCGGATTGTCATCGACGATGAGCACGCGCAAGGGCATGCCGTTAGCGTCGCAGGTATCCACGGATCCGTAATTGCAGCTAGCTGCAATCTGCTTGCCGTCTGCTTGCCCTGCGCTTGCCCTCCGCTTGCCGTCGGCTTGCCGCCCGCGGGATGGCCCTGCTGATCGGGGCTAACGTGCGACGCGGGATGGACGAGCACGACCACGTCAAAGAACACGAGGCGCTGCGGCTGGTGGCCACGCTCGTGGCACGCGGCGTTCCCGCCGAGGAGATCTTCGCGGCGGTCACCGAGCAGGCAGCCGCGGTGCTTGACGCCGACATCGCGGGACTGATGAGGTTCGAGAGCAAGGAGGAGATGACCACGCTCGCGACGTGGTCGCGCATCGGCGAGCCGGCCCCCGTAGGCGTCCGCTGGGCGCTGGAGGGGGACAACATCTCCGCAGAGATCGCAAGGACGGGTCGGCCTGCGCGCAGGGACAGCTATGACTCGGCGACCGGCCCACTTGCCGACATATCCCGCGGGCTGGGCGTCCGGCAAGGGGTCGCCGCGCCCGTGGTGGTCAACGGGGAGCTGTGGGGTTTGCTGGCCATGTTCACTGCTCGCGAGCAGCCCCTGGCACCGCAGACGGAGGCCAGGTTGGCCGACTTCACCGACCTGCTCGCGACGGCGGTGGCCAATGCGGAGAGCCGTAACGAGCTGGCGGCGTCACGTGCTCGCATCGTCGCAGCCGCCGACGATGCCCGCAGGCGCATCGAGCGTGACCTCCACGACGGAGCACAGCAACTGCTTGTCTCAGTCGGGCTGCAACTGCGCGCAGCTGAAGCCGAGATCCCGCCAGGGCTCAACACACTCCGCCAGGCGCTGGCGAAGGCGATGCAGGGCCTGGCCGACGCCCAGAGCGAGCTGCAGAAGATCGCCCGCGGCATACACCCGGCGATCCTGGCCGAGGGTGGCCTCACGCCGGCACTGAAGACCTTGGCGCGGCGCAGCCCAATCCCAGTCGCACTCGCTGTGGCCCCACACGCGCGCCTGCCCGAGCAGCTCGAGGTTGCCGCCTACTACGTCGTCAGCGAGGCGCTCACCAACGCAGCCAAGCACGGGGGGGCTTCGCTGGTGAACGTCGACGTCCAGGTAAGCGACCAGGCGGTCAAGATCGCGATTGGCGACAACGGCTCGGGTGGGGCCGATCCAGCGAAGGGCTCCGGGCTGATCGGCCTCATGGACCGTGTCGCGACCCTTGGCGGCACGTTCGCCATCGACAGCCCACCAGGCGCAGGCACCGATCTGCGCGTGGAGCTGCCTGTCGGGCCGGCCTGAGGGGCGGCGGCGTCCGGCCTGGAGAGAATGGCCCGGGGTGTGGCGTGGGCCGGCGGGGGTGACGGGCAGTGGCACAGGCCGGCGGGGGTGACGGGCAGTGGCATACGGCTGGCGGGGGTGACAGTCCCCAGCTAGCAGGTAGGCAGAGATTGACGCTGCTCACGATGACATTGCCGGGGCACGGCGCCATCGTGAAGTCACGCGGTCAATGCACCGCACCAACGGTCTGCGGACCGCACCAATCGAAAGGGAGAAACGCCATGCCCGACCAGACAGCCACACTGGACCCGTCATCACAAACGCCCGCCGTGCCGACCGGCACCTGGGTGGTGGATCCCGACCACTCGCGAGTCGGCTTCTCCGTCCGGCACCTCGGCATCGCCACCGTGCGCGGCCAGTTCACCCGTTTTGAGGGCCAGATCGAGACAGACGACGACTTGTCCGCCGCGCGAATCACTGCGACGGTTGACGCAGCATCGGTGTTCACCAATCAGCCCAAGCGCGACGAACACCTGAAGTCGGCGGACTTCTTTGACACCGACCAGTACCCGCAGCTGACGTTCGAATCGACCAACATCGAGACGGTCGACGCCGAATCGCTCCGGATCACGGGAAACCTGACACTTCACGGGATCACCCGCGAGATCGTGCTCGACGCGGTCGTGCAGGGCACCGAGGCCGATCCCTGGGGCAACGACCGCGTTGGCCTTTCTGCCACCGGCGCCCTGTCGCGCGCCGACTACGGCATGACTTTCAACATGCCGCTGGGCAGCGGGGGCGTGATGGTGGCAGACAAGGTCAAGCTGACCATCGACGTCTCGGCCATCAAGCAGAGCTGAGCGCAACCGCGCTCGGCCACCCCGGCGCTGGACAGCTGGTGCTAGCAGGTAGCCAAAGATTGGCGGTGCCAGCGATGAAGACCGAGCCCCGTGGCGCAAAGGTGATCTAAAGCGACCAGACGGCCGCACAACACAAAGGAGGGTCCATGTCAGACCAGACAACAACCATCAGCACAGCGGATACGGCCGCCGAAACGCGCGAGCTGGCAGAGCGGGTGATACGCCTGCTGGGTAGCGAGGAGCAGTTTGACCTGTTCGCCGATGACATCGTCATGGAGTTCCCATACGGCCCCTCGCTTGGCCAGCCGGCACGTCACGAAGGCAAGGCAGCCGTGATCGCGTACGTCAACCAACTCAACGAGAAGCTCGCGGGGTTGACGATGCGCGACATGACTTTCTATTCCGTGGAAGGTGACCCGACAACGGTGTTCATCGAGTACGTGGGCGATGCGCCTACGCCGGGGGGCAACTCCTACGTTCAGACCTACGTCAACCACATGCGCTTCAGTGCAGGCAAGCTCGTCTACATGCGCGAGTTATGGGACACAAAGCTGATCATCGACGCCAGCAGCGGCGCGTTCGATGGTCAGCAGGCAGGCTGACCGGAGAGTGCTTCGCGACCCGTCAACCCAGCGCTTGCAGGAGGTCCAGCCAGACCTCACTGCGCGTTGGGAACGACGGGACGGCGTGTCTCAGACGCTCCACTGAAACCTCGCCGATGACGGCAACCGTTGCGGCATGCAGGAACTCGGCCACGTCGACCCCTGTGAACGTGGCGCCGACGAGCACCTGGCGGTCCTCGTCGAGGATGAGGCGAGCGTTACCCGGCGCGTCGTGCCCCACAAAGGTGGCACCCGCGTTGGCGCCGACCGGTGTGTCGACGGCGCGCACCCTAAGGCCCGCGTCCTGGGCACTGGCAAACGTGTGCCCAACCGCTGCGACCTGTGGCTCGGTGAAGATCACGCGCGGGGAGAGGCGCCCGTCTGAGAGCAGCGAGACAGGGTGTCCCAGGATGTGGTCGGCGGCCAGTCGCGCTTGATACTTGCCCATGTGTGTGAGCAGGACGCGTCCGTTGGCGTCGCCGATTACGTACAGCCAATCGTGCCCGGACACCCGCATCGTGTCGTCGACCTCGACGGGTTTGCCGCCCTGCAATCCGAACTGCTCGAGACCTAGGTCGTTGGTGTTCGGGCGTCGCCCAACCGCCACCAGCAACTTCTCGCCTTCGAGCATACGGCCGTCCTTCAGGTCCAGTACGAAATCTTCGCCCGACTGGCGCCGGACCGCCGTGGCCTCGCCGGTGACGACCTCCACACCAACCTTCTGGAGCGCTTGGAAAACTTCACCGGAAGCGAACTCCTCCTCGTTGGCGATCAGACGTGAATTGGCCTCGACGACCGTGACGCGCGCACCCAATGATGCGTAGGCCTGAGCCATCTCGACGCCGACGACCCCACCGCCGAGGACCAGCAGCGAACGCGGCACTGACTTGGCGGTGGTCGCCTCTCGGTTGGTCCACGGGTCGGCCTCCGCCAGACCGGGGATTGGCGGGATGAGGGCAGAGGAGCCCGTCGCGAGTACGACCGCGCGCGTGGCGCGCAGAAGCTGATCGCCGACGCGCACCTGGCGCTCGCCCGCGATCGTGGCGCGACCGCGCACCAGTGCGATTCCCCGATCCTCGAGCCAGGGCAGCTGTGCGGCGTCGTCGAGGTCATGGATTACCTCGTCGCGACGAGCAAGGACAGCGTGCACGTCGAGATCTCCGCCGGCGGCCTCCCGAGCTCCTGCCACACGCTGCGCCTCGGCGAGCGCCTGGGCAGGGCGCAAGAGGGCCTTGGAGGGCATGCACGCGTAGTACGAGCATTCGCCCCCGACCAGGCCGCGCTCGACCAGGGCGACCGAGAGGCCGTGCGCGGCGAGACGTCCTGCACAGACCTCCCCTGCAGGCCCGGCACCCACCACAACCACGTCGAAGTCTCTATCGCTCATGGTTCCACGGAGACTTCGATGATCTACCCCGGACTTCCTGGGCTGCTTTGATAGCGGGGGCGGGATTCGAACCCGCGACCTTCGGGTTATGAGCCTCATTTGGGGGGTTTTGGTGGGGTACGATAATGCTCATTTGCAGGCATTTCGTGTTCCTCAGTTACCCCCAGTTTTGCTCAAATTGAGT
>CAJCIJ010000047.1 GCA_903970315.1 Actinomycetota bacterium | reverse complement strand
ATCCACTCCTTCGCGAACAACATCTCCACGCGCGAGGGCGGCTCGCATATGAGCGGCTTCCGCTCGGCGCTCACGCGCACGCTGAACAAGTACGCACGCGACCATGGCCTGCTGAAGGAGAAAGAGGACAACCTCTCCGGCGAGGACGTGCGCGAGGGATTGACGGCGGTCGTCTCGGTCAAGCTGCGCGACCCGCAGTTCGAGGGCCAGACCAAGACCAAGCTGGGCAATCCCGGCATGGCCGGCTTTGTCGAGTCGATCGTCAACGCCGGCCTGGCGGAGTTTCTGGAGGAGAATCCACCCGAAGCACGAGCCGTTATCAACAAGGCCGTGCAGGCCCAGCGGGCCCGCGAGGCGGCCCGCAAGGCGCGCGACCTCACACGCCGCAAGTCGGCCCTTGAGAACTCAACCCTGCCGGGCAAGCTGGCGGACTGTTCGGTCAAGGATCCCGAACTGGCCGAGCTTTTTATCGTCGAGGGTGACTCCGCCGGTGGCTCGGCCAAGCAGGGCCGCGACAGGCATACCCAGGCGGTGCTGCCGCTGCGCGGCAAGATCCTGAACGTCGAGAAGAGCCGCATCGACAAGGTGCTTCAGAACGTCGAGGTCCAGGCCCTGATCACCGCCATCGGCACTGGCATCCGCGAGGAATTCAACCTCGGCAACGCGCGCTACCACAAGATCATCGCGATGACCGATGCCGACGTGGACGGGGCGCACATCCGCACGCTCGTGCTCACACTCCTCTTCCGCGAGATGCAGGAGCTCATCGAAGCGGGTTATGTGTACATCGCAAAGCCGCCCCTCTACAAGATCAAGCAGGGCTCGCGTGAGCGCTACATAGAGAAGGAGTCAGAGCTTGAGGAGATCCTGCTCTCGGACAAGTGGGACAAGATCGACATCGTCGACGGCGCCGGCGCACCGTTCAAGCTGACCGCAGCGCGCTGGCAGAGCTTTACGCGCAAGCTCAAGCAGTACGAAGGGTGGGCGTCGGCTTTGGGTACCTCTTACGGGCAGGAGATCCTCGTTTTCCTTGAGGAGGCCTCACTGCTGGGCCGGGGTGACATCAGCGTCAGCGATCTGGCGAAGCTGCTGGGTGGCGACGGGTTCACGGGCGAGACGCACACCACCACGCTGGTAAGCCAGGACGACATCGACCTTACCGTCAAGGCAGTGGAAGCGAAGACCGGTCTGACCCGGACCTACCGCGTGCCGCGCGCTCTGCTGGACTCCGCGGAGTACAGACAACTGGTGACCGTCCACGGCCAGCTCTCCGAGCTGGCCGGCCAGCCGCTGTTTGAGGTCAAGCTCGACAACGCCCGACAGACCGCATCGTCGTTTGCGGGGCTGCGCGATGCGGTGATGAACGTGGCCCAGCGCGGCGTCAAGCTCCAGCGCTTCAAAGGGCTCGGGGAGATGAACGCCGACCAGCTCGCCGAAACGACCATGGATCCGGCATCGCGGACGCTCGCCCAGGTGACCCTGGAGGACGCCGCTGCTGCCGACAGGATCTTCTCGATGCTCATGGGTGACCAGGTCGAGCCGCGGCGCCAATTCATCGAGGACAACGCTCGCGCCGTGGCAAACCTGGACGTCTGACCCATGGCTTCTGTTGACGTGATCAGCGGCGGCAACATCGAGCCGCGGGCGCTTGAGGAGGAGATGCGCACTGCGTATCTCGATTACGCCATGTCCGTCATCGTGGGGCGCGCCCTGCCCGACGTTCGCGACGGCCTGAAGCCCGTTCACAGGCGTGTGCTGCACGCCATGAACGAGCTCAACCTCAGCTACAACAGACCCCGCTCCAAGTCGGCCCTGATCGTGGGCGAGGTCATGGGCAAGTACCACCCGCACGGCGATTCGGCCATCTACGACACGCTGGTGCGGCTGGCACAGGACTTCTCGATGCGCTATCAGCTGGTCGATCCCCAGGGCAACTTCGGGTCCATCGACGACGATCCGGCGGCGGCCATGCGCTACACCGAGGCGCGCCTGGCGCGTATCGCGGCCGACATGCTGCGTGATCTGGACATGGACACGGTCGATTTCGTGCCCAACTACGACGGCACGCGCGCCGAACCAGTGGTGCTCCCGGCCCGCTTCCCCAACCTGCTCGTGAACGGCTCGTCGGGGATCGCAGTGGGCATGGCCACCAACATCCCGCCGCACAACATGCGTGAGGTGATCACCGCGACGATCGCCTACATCGACGACCCCACGATGAGCGTCGAGGGCCTGATGGAGCACGTCAAGGGCCCGGACTTCCCCACCGGGGGAATCATCCTGGGACGCAACGGCATCCGCGACGCCTACGAGACCGGGCGCGGCCGGGTGCGTGTACAGGCGCGCGCCCACATCGAGCCGCTCAAGCAGGGCAAGGAGGCCATTGTGGTCACCGAGTTGCCCTACATGGTCAAGAAGGGCGGGCCGGGCAACCTAATCGAGAAGATCGCAGACCTGGTCAAGGACGGGCGCATTTCCGAGATCTCCAACCTCGAGGACCTTTCGGACAAGCGCGGCATGCGTCTGGTGATCGAGCTCAAGCGCGACGCCATCCCCAAGGTCGTCCTGAACAAGCTCCACAAACACACGCCCATGCAGACCACATTCGGGGTGAACATGGTGGCGCTCGTCGACGGCGTCCCCCGGACGCTGAACCTCAAGGAGGTCATCCACTACTACGTCGCCCATCAGCGCGAAGTGGTGGTGCGGAGGGCCAAGCACGAGCTCGCCGAGAAGGAGGCGCGCGCTCACATTCTGGAGGGC
>CAJCIJ010000046.1 GCA_903970315.1 Actinomycetota bacterium | reverse complement strand
CCTGCGCCGCAGTCGCGGCGGGCCTCGAGCCGCTCTTGTGGTCGCGCCACTTGAGAAGCTGCGGCATGTCCATCAGGCCGCGGGTGCACCAACGGCACACGGCGCCGCTGCCGAGCCTCCAGTGTCCGCCGCACGCCCGGCACTCGATGAGCGTCTCGTCCTCCGAATCCGCCACGCCAGCCACGGTAGCACAGCGCTGGCGCGGCGCCGCGCTACGGCTGCAGGGGATGAAACGGGTGCTTGCGCAGCGCCTTGCGAGCAAACTCCAGGCGCACCGTGGCCTTTTGCTTCCAGGAGCCCTCGCCCGTGTCCAGCGCGCGCATGGTCTCTTCCTTCCACGACGACGCCGGCGGCTGCTCGCCGGTGTACGCCGTCAAATCGCCCGACTGCATCATCGACATGCGAAGGATCTGAAGCGCGCAGCGCGCCGCGGTGTAGCGCACGGCCACGGCGTCCTTGTCGCACGCCACGTTGAGCGGCGACTCCGACGCAGGCCCCTTGCGCGGCCAGATCTGGAATATCGAGTGCGCCCGGCCGCCGTCGCAGTTGCCCGTGATGTGCATGAGCGGCGCGTTGGCCGGGTCGGCGCGCCACACGGGATCGTTGCAAGATCCGTCGTCGACGTTGCGCGCGTAGCGAGCTCCCTCCCAGTAGCCCACCGCCGCGAGCAAGACGGCCTTGGCGTGATCGGCGTTCCATTCGGGGATGCCCCAGAGGCAACGCCGGCGACCGTCGCTGCCCTTGGCGACGGCGCAGTGGCCGCCGTCGTCGGCTTCGTGCACGACCGCTCGCGCGACATCCCACGCCACATCTGCCGGGTCCACCGCAGGCACTTGCTTGACGGCGGCAGTCCAGTGGCCGATGACCTCATCGTCCAGGTAGCTCGCCAGGTTCAGCAGGTACGGATCGGTCGAATCCGGATCCGGCTCGAACTGCAGCGGCGGGATGGGCGCCTCGGCCGCCGTGGCGGCGATCGATGTCTTGGACTCCGACGTGATCTCGTCGGCAGCACGAGCCGACCCGCAAGCGCACGCAAGAGCGGACAGAGCGATGAGCTTCTTCATGGGCCCGAGCTTGACCACGGCTGGGCCGACGATCAAGGCTTTGCGTGAATGGCTGAATGGTCTACAGTGATCCAGGCGATGGCCGCACTCTTCCCGCACACGCTCGCGATGCCCACGATCCGGCCCACCTCCTACGGCGCGCGCTTCGCCGCCTGGGGCGCGGCCGTCGCCGCGATGAGCCGCGCCGAAGGCCGGCCCTCGCGGTCGCACTGGCTGGACGCGAGCGCGGCGTGGCTCGTGCTCGCGGACCTGCACGATGCGCTGCCGCGCGACCAGAAAGTCTACCGGGACCTGGCCGTCGAATGCCGGCGCAAGGCCGACACGCTACCGCGCCCGCGCGGTTGACGTACACTGCCCGGCATGGCTCAGCGCCGCTCGTCCATCCGTCCCGCCCGACCGCTGCCCTCGACCTCGACGCCGCGCACCAGCCCCACCGTGTGGGTGGTCGGGGGCTTGGCCGTTCTGGCAGCCATCGGGGCCGCCGTGGCGCTGTCCGGCAGCTCCGCGGCCTCCCCGAGCCCTTCGCCGCCCCCGCCACCCAACCCCAACGCCGGCGCGGGCCAGCCCTGCGCGGCGTCCAATCAGCCCCCGCAGCTGTACACCTTCCGTCTGGCCGACTCGGGCTCGACCAAGACCGTCACGAGCGTCGACGTCGTGCATACGGCGCTGCTCATCCAGGAGCCCCAGGTCGCGAGCTACGACTGGGTCGTGACGAGCAGCGATTCGACCATCCTGGCCAAGTTCCAGTCGACCACGGGGCCGGACCCGAGCTCGGCACACGGCACCGACAGGCTCGACTACTGGCGGCCCATGGGCTCGGGGACCGTGACCCTGAGCGGACAGCTGCTGCCCAAGAGCGGCTCGGGGCCGTCCATCGGATCGTTCTCGCTGACCGTCGTCGTGACGTGCGCGGGCGGCGCCGGCGCCACGCAAAACGCCCGCACACTGCTAGCCGGCAAGTCGTACACGATTGCGATCACCCGGGCCGCCCCCTTCACGGCGCCCTCGCGCGCGGCCATCGCCTCGAGCCTGGCCGCCGCGCTCGCGACCGCCGCCAACCGCAACCTCACCGTGACGCCGATCCAGCTGACGGCGTCCAACCAGCCGACGGGCAGCAGTGTCCTGCTCTACGTGACGATGAACACGACCACGGTGGTGCCCGACAGCGTGCTGGCCTCTGCGGTGGGCGCCAGCGCCCCGTACACCATCGTCGTGTCGTGAGCGGTCAACGCGCGCGATGCTGGGGCGGCAACCTGTCGCGGCACTCTCGCAGGTGCGCGACGCGCGGCCGGGTGCCGCCGTTGGGGACGGTCTTCACGAGCTGGTAGGCCCACACCACCTCGCCGGCCTCGCACGTCTTGCCGCAGACCTCGCACGTCCGGTCGGAGTAGATGACCAGCTCGCACGGCAAACGGTCCCACCAGGGGCCGCTGTCTTCGCGCACGGCTTGCTGCGCCGTGCGAGGCCGTCCCCCGGGGTAGCTCGGCTCGACGCCGCGCCAGGGGCGCCCCGGCGGCCTGTACCCCGGCTGCCCCGCTTGCGGCCGCCGCCCGGACGTGGATCCCGGAAAGGGCGCGCCGGGCCGGCCGATGACGTCCATGAACTGCTCCCAGAACGCCTCGAAGTCCGAGGGCGCGGCGCCGTGCGGCGCGGGCCCGGACCCTGGCCAGGGCTCGGGACCCCACGGCGAGGGTGAGGGCGCTTCGACCTCTTCCAGCTCGTCGAGCATCTTGTGCTGGACGATGAGCTTGATCGCGATGAGCGCCGTCGTGCGGGCTTCCTCTTCGGGCGTCGCCGGATCGACGGCCTTGGCCGCTAGCTGCTTGGCGCGCTGCAGGGGCCGAGTCATGGCTTCGCTCGAGGCGCGGCAGCTGCCGGGAGCATCTTGAAGACTTCCTGCTCGCCGTACACGGTCTCGACTTTGATGATCGCCTGCGATCCCATCAGGGCACGTCCTTCGGTCGCGCAGCGCCGCACGCGCGGCAGACCTCTTGCCGCACCTTCGCCTCGCCGTTGAAGGTGTGGCAGGGGGCCGGGCACTGCCAGTGCGGCCACGCCTCGTACAGCTGCCGGAGCTTGAAGCGAGCGGCCTGCAGCTCGATCATGAGGCTCGAGCCGCGCTGCTGGGCGTCGGTCAGGTGCACGGTCAGCTGCGCGTTATCGCGCGTGACGCGCGCCAGGACGGCCGTCGTCTCGGCCAGCTCGCGGCGAGCCTCATCACGGCTGTCGTGCATGAAAGCCTCGTCGGCCGTGGCCTTCAGCGCGCTCATGACCCACGCGCAGGCGAACGCTTGGGCGCGCTGCAGCGTGTCGAGCCTCGCCGCTTCGACGATCTGCTGCGCCTGCGCGCGGCGCTTGGCGTCAAGGTCCCTGCTGCTCATGTGATGATGACCTCTCCGACCGGGCCCCGGCGGTCGGCCTTGCTGTTGATGCTACGAACCGCCGAGACCTTGTCGATCTTGAAGCCGAGGCTCGGCTTGTACAGCTCGCGCACGAAGGGCACGTCGGCGTTGGAAAGCACGACCTTGACGCCTCGAGCCAGAAGCGCGATCGCGCAGTCGCGCAGGCGGATCTGCTCCGCGGGGCCGAACGGCTCCTTGGTGTAGGCCGTGAAGTCGCTCGACGCGCTCACCGGGACGTACGGAGGATCGAAGTACACGAAGTCGCCGGGCGCAGCCGCCCTGACGCTCAGCTCGAAGTCGCCCGTCGACACTTGCACGTGCTGCAGCACGTTGCTCACGCGGCGCAGATTGTCCTCGTCGCAGATCGTGACCTGGCCCGCGCGCTTACCGTGCGGCACGTTGAACAGGCCCTTGCGATTGACGCGCCACAGACCGTTGAAACAGGTCTTGTTCAGGAAGATGACATACGCGGCAATCGCGGCCGGCTTGTCGCCAGGTCCCAGATCGCGCACCCGGTAGAAGACCTTCTCACCGCCCTTGGACGTGCGGTACTCGTTCTGCAGGTCGTGCAGCCGCTCGATGACGCCCTCGACATCGACGCAGATGGCGCGGTAGGTCTCGATGAGCCACTTGTTGCTGTCGTTGATCGTCACGCTGCTACCGTGCACCCTGGCGCTGCCGCTGTCCGCGGTGCCCTGCTGCAACATGTCGAAGAGCATCGCGCCGCCGCCGACGAACGGCTCCCAGTAGTGGCCGAAGTCCGACGGCACGCGGCGACGCAGCTCTGGCAGCAGCTGGGTTTTCCCGCCGGCCCACTTCACGAAGGGCCGCGCGGGCACATCCAGGGCGCCGAGCGGCCCAAGCTTGGGCACCCGTGGCCCTGCGGGACGACCAGCCTCGTACACCTAGGGCCTCGACAGCAGCGCCTCGACGAGCATCGCTTGCTCGGTCGGCGTCAACGCGGGTGGATGCATGGGCGGAAGCGCAAGCCGCTGTCGGACTCGTCTCAGGCGGAGCGGCAGTGGTGGTAGCGAGGGCTCCACCCATTGCAGTCCCGCGAGCAACCCGAGGTCAGCGGTCACGGCTTGCTCGGCTGCGCGGGCTGGGCAGCCGCTGCGCCCTTGCCCCGGGTGAGGTAGGCCCACGCGGCGAGTCGACCGCCGGCGCGCAGCGCGCTACGGATGTTCTCAACGTCCTGGGACCCCGGCCGGGGCGTGCCGATGAGCAGCAGCAGCGTGCGCTGGGCCAGACCGATGGGCGGCAGCGGCCCTGGGCAAGCCTCCCAGCGGTTGATCGTCTGGTGCGTGACGGCCAGAAGCTCGCCCATCTCGCTGGCGCTCAGGTCGAGCGTGGCTCGCAGCTGCCGGATGCGTCGCCCCGTCACGGCTGCCTCTCGAGCTCACGCAGCCGGGCGCGCAGCGTGACGACGGCGTTTTCCAGGCACAGCAGCCCCGCTTGAACGCCGCCGTGGTAGCGCCTGCACGCCACGCAGAGCTTGGTGTCCTTGGCGACAGGTTTCTGGTCGTCGGGCGGCGGCGCCACCCAGAGCGAGTTTTCGGCTTGCGTCAGTCCTACAGGTTTGCGGTTCATGGGCCTTACTCTCGGCAGAGGGTCTCCGGCGCAGTCCTTCCGGAGGTTGAAAGCAAAATGACGTGTGCGAGCGCCGTGGCGTCGCTTGCGAACGCTTTGTCGGCCAGCTGCGTGAAGATCGTTCGGTTGAAATTCGGGCCCGAGACCACGATGTGAGGTGCTGCCGCGCTGCGCAGCGTTCGCGCAGCCAGCGCTGCGCCCAGCTCCACCCAGCTGCCGCACGCGCCCCTGTCGCTCGCCGCGAGCAGCCAC
>CAJCIJ010000045.1 GCA_903970315.1 Actinomycetota bacterium | reverse complement strand
TCATGTGGCCCAGCTCCGCCGCAGCCCCTGTGGCGCCACGGTAGGGGCGGCCGTCGATCACGATGCCTCCGCCCACGCCCGTGCCCGCCGTGAACATCACCAGGTTCGGCGTCAGCAGCCTGCCGTGCTCGTCGTGGGCCTCGGCGAGCGCCGCAACCGTAGCGTCGTTGTCCACGAACACCGGCACGCCTCCAAGTGCTTCGCGCATCACCTCGCGCATCGGCACATCTGTGAGCGGGACGTTCAAGCTGGCGCGCACGCGGCCCGTGTCGAACTCGATCACCGACGGTATGCCCAGCCCCACCGCCGCCACCTGCCCCCCGCTGGCCTCTATCGCCTTGCCAATGCCCTCGGCCAGTTGCGCAATCAGGGCCTGGCCATCGGACTTCTCGGTTGCCATCAGAACGGGCTCGGAGAACGTGCCCGCGCGCATCCATGCGATCGAGACCTTCGTGCCGCCAACGTCCACGCCTATGTAGGTCTGCACGCTGTCCGCGCCCCCCGCGCCGTCGCCCGCGGTGTGTGCGGCCGGGCCGTCAGCCGGGCCCGGTGAGGCTGCCGTCAGCGGGTCGCCAGTGCCCATCGCAGGACGGTAACCGATAGCGCACACCCGAGTGCTCCAGCGGTGCCCCGCGCCACAGCGGTGGGGGCGATCGTGGCTGTGGCAGTGCTCCTATACGCTCCTGCGCGCATGATCGCACCAGACCACGACTCCCCCTCGGACCCCGCGCGCAAGAAGCCCGATCGCAACCTGGCACTCGAGCTGGCGCGCGTCACGGAGGCCGCCGCGCTGGCCGCCGCCCCGCTGGTGGGGATGGGTGACAAGGAGGCCGCCGACCAGGCCGCTGTCGACGGCATGCGCCACATGCTCCACTCCGTGCAGATGGACGGGGTGGTGGTGATCGGCGAGGGCGAGAAGGACGAGGCGCCCATGCTCTACAACGGCGAGCACATCGGCGACGGCTCGCCGCCGCAGGTCGACATCGCCGTCGATCCCCTGGAGGGCACCGCGCTTGCCGCCAACGGGATGCCCTCCGCGCTTGCCGTGATCGCGCTGTCTGAGCGCGGCGCCATGTTCAACCCCGGACCGTGCGTCTACATGGAAAAGCTCGCCGGGGCCCCCGAGATCGCCGACCTCTTGGACCTGGATCGGCCCATGGCCGAGACCGTGCGCCTTGTCGCCGAGCGCAAGGGGTGCGCCGTCGATGAAGTCATGGTTGTCGTGCTTGACCGACCGCGGCATGAGCAGGGGATCGCCGCCATCCGCGAGGCCGGCGCGCGCGTGCGGTTGATCCTCCACGGCGACGTCTCCGCCGCCCTGCTCGCGGTCACCGAGCGCTCCTCCGTTGACCTCCTGTGGGGGATCGGCGGCACCCCCGAGGGCGTCATCACCGCTGCCGCCATCAAGTGTCTTGGGGGGCAGATCCTGGGGCGGCTGTGGCCGCGCGACGACGACGAGCGCACCGCTGCCATCGAAGCCGGCTACGACCTCACCCGCGTGCTTGACCGCGACGACCTGGTTGCCGGCGACGACGTCTTCTTCTCGGCCACCGGGGTGACCGACGGCGACGTGCTCCAGGGTGTGCGCTACCCCACCATCGGCGGCGCAACCACCGAATCGCTGGTCATGCGCACGCGTTCCGGGACCGTACGGCGCATCCGCGCCACGCACGACCGCGCCAAGCTAAGAAGCCTGCGCGGCGGGCGGCTCTGAGTCTGGCTGCGCCGCGGGCGGCTCTGCGTCTGACGGCGCCGCGGGCGGCTCTGCGCCCGGCCCCTGGTTGTGGCGCCTGGCGGCGCGCGAGAAGCGGCGGACCTTGGAGCCCGCCAGGTGGGGGAGACCGTGCCTGCTGCGCGTGCGCACCAGCGAGCGCAAAAACGCGTGTGTGACCAGCACGTGGATACGCGCCTGGGTGATGTCATAGATCCGCCTTGAGAACGCAAAGGCGATCGCCGGATAGAAGCTCGCCACCTCGACCTCGATGTGAACGCGCGCATGGCCCACGTCCGGGGCGTCCGCGCGGCGTACCTCGATCTGGAGGTGGCCCTGGTCTGTGGCGCCCACACCGCGCCGTCTGGGCCCTGCCACGAGCAGCCCCCCCTTAATGCGCCAACGTACAAGCCCCCGCTCGGGCTCCAGCTCGTATTCGGGCTCCGCAAAGGAGATCAGCTTCAACGGCGCCACCAGCAGCACCAACGCCCGCCCGCGCTCGTGGTAGTGGACGTGCACCACGCCCAGCGTCACGCGCGCCAGAAAGCGCCAGTACGTGCGGGCCAGCCGCTCCAGGTGTTCCGGCGACCAGACCTCGCGCAGGGTCGGCTCGGCGAGTAATACGTCCGCTGCCTGGACCGAGAGCACAGCCCCTGTGTCCGGGTCCGTGCTCGTGTGGTCGCTCAGGTTGGCGATCGCGCCCACGCGCCGTCTGCGCAGCAGCCGCCACCGGCCACCCGAGAGCTGTTGGGAGCTATCCGTCATCTCCCCCACAGGCTACGCTTGCCTGGTGAGCGTGCCCGCGGACAAGCCGCGTCCCCCGGCTGCCGTGAACATCCCCCTGGACCCGCCCGTTGCGTCCTCGGAAGTGCTTGCCAAGCGTTTCCTGGTCGCACTCATCGCTCAGCGCTCACTCGCGCGTTCGGCCGAGCTGCCGATCGGACGTGTCGCCGACATCGCGCCCCGCCTGTGCGCGCTGGTGCTCTCCGCTCTGCACTCCGACGCCGAGCTCGAGCGGATTGGCGCCCTCTCTGCGCCCAGTCCCGTCCGCCGGCCCGGCGACGAGCCGGGAGCTCTGCAGGAGCTGCACGAGCTGGTGGCAGCCGTAGTCGACTTTGCTGACGCCCCCGAGCTTGCCGGCGCTGTGTCCGTCGTCGAGGCGCTGCGAACAGTGCTGTGGGCGTCTCTGGCCGACCACGTCGTCTCGCTCACCCCTTCGCAGGCCGGCGACCTCGCCAACCGGCTGGCCCATGTCTGCGCCGTCCTCGCCGCCGCCGCAGTCGCCAATGCCGACGCCACTCCGGACGTCGGGGTCTCGGCCGCTCCGGCCGCCGGTCAGTCCGAGCGCTATCCGCGCATTGAGCTGCGCGCCAACGGCTCCTCGCCCGAGCACGCCGACGACGACGACCTGTGGGCCGTGCCGCCGACCGAGGTTGACGCCGAGGCGGAGGTGCCCCGAGCTGGGGCCGAGGCGGCGGTGGAGAGGGAGGGGGTGGCGGAGGCCCCTGCGGCCGGGTCCGAGGCCCAAGTCCCCCAGGCTGGGGCCGAGCCCGAGCCGGCGCCCGACCGCCAGCCCCATTCCGAGCCCCAGCCCCGCCCGCAGCCGCCGGCCACGCCTCAGACCCCCTTTGCGGTGCTCCTGATCGAGGTCCTGGGCGCCGAGCGCCTGCGCCAGGCCGACCCATCGGGCGATGCCGCCGCGCTTTTTGACGCCGTTCACGCCGCGCTGCGCGGAGCACTTCGGCCGCTTGACCTGCTTGAGCGCGAGGCCGCGGGGCGGTGGTGGCTGCTTGCGCCCGCCGCCAATGTGCTCGACGGGCGTCTGCTCGCCGAGCGCCTTGTCCAGATCGTGCGAACGGCCGCCTGGGACCGTCATGCCCCCCTGGAGGTCGTCGTCGGCGTGGCCGCAGCGCCCGACCACGGCACCGGTGCCGTGGAGCTTGGCGAGCGCGCCGAAGAAGAGCTCTATGCCGCGCGCGCCGCCGGCGTCTCAGTCATGCCCGCAACGACCTCTGCAGTCCCCGCAAGCTGAGGCGCGCGCCTCAGCCCTCCGCAACCGCTTCGCTGGATTCGCCCGGCGCCGGCGTGACGCCCGTGACCTGCAGCGGGCCCGATTCAGCCTCGCTGCCGCCGCTGGGCGTGGACTTCGGTTGGCCCACCATGCCAAGGGTCGGGGTGTTCGGGACCCGCCCGATCACCTTGGCTCGCAGGCGCGCCGTTCCCGACACGCCCAGGGTGCGCGCGGCCAGCGTGGTCAGATCCCACGTCACCCCCGGCGCGTACGGCCCCCTGTCGATGACCGGCGCCACCAGGTGGTGACCGTGGTAGCTGAGCTCCACCAGCGTGCCGCACGGCAGCGTCTTGTGCGCAAGGCCTATGACGTGGCGCGTGAGTACCTGGCCGCACGCCGTGCGCCTGCCGTAAAGGCCCGGACCAAACCAGGTCGCCATGCTCGCGTGCGCGCGGCGGTGGCGGTGGCGCCGGAAGTGTCCCGGGGCGCTCTGACCCGTTTCTTCGACGCTCTGCCCGGCTTCTTCGACGCTCTGACCTGCTTCGGTGCCGCCCGGCCCGTCCGTGACCGCCGTGCCATCGCTGACCGCCGTAGCCGTCGGCGCCGCCGCCGTGGCACCTGTGTTGGCCAGGCCATCGGTGGCAAATGCAGCCACACAGAGTGAACTTGCCACCACGGCAAGCGCCATGCTCGTGTACGTACGGGGGGTCGTCATATCGGGCGTCGCCTACGGGGTGAGCTGACGGGCTCGCGCTGCTATCCAGCGCTACGGCTCATATCGAGTCGATTCGCCCCATGAGACCCACACTTGGTGGCCATCCCAGTGGTTCCCCCGCCTCCTGCAACCTGGGTTGCCGAAGTTCGGCGTCGGCGAGTATACCGGTCGCCAAGGCGCCGCAGGTGTGGCGCCTCTAGGGCTTGGGCAGCAGGCTCAGGGCTCGCTTGAGCACGTCGCCGCCGGCCTCGGCTCCGGCCTTGGCGAGCTCCCCAAAGCCTTCCGCAGCGGCCTCGATCAGCGATGCCGCCATCTGCACGCGCGACGGCGGGTCCACAGCTACGCCCATACGCACTTCCTCGGCCTCAAAGCCCTGTGCCGGCACCCCCACGGGCTCCCGGTCAGCGGCCGGCCCTGTGCTCGCGG
>CAJCIJ010000044.1 GCA_903970315.1 Actinomycetota bacterium | reverse complement strand
TCACGGTCGATCGTCCCCTGATGTTCGAGCTGCGTGCGTTGCCGGGCACGCATGAACCCGTTACCTTCGCGACCTTGCCGTGGACGCCCGGCGTTTTGTCCTGGAATGTGTCCCGCCGAGCCACCTGGCGCAGCGTGGTCACGCCGTCCGGAAATCATTAGTCTGGGGCGCGCATGACATCGACGCACCCCATTAATCTCGATCAGGGCCGCTCTGTTGCCGACATCGTGGGCGCCACAATGCGGCTCTACGGCTACTACCCGTGGCTGTTCTTCATTCTTGCCGCTGGCGTTTGGGTGCCGTGGGATCTTGTCCGACTTGCCATCACGGGCATCGGGTCGCTGGGGCACGTGGGTACACACAACCTCCTGGGAGTCGAGAGCTTGGAAGTCCTCGGTCTGTTACTCATAGCGCCGCTGGTCTCTGCGATGCATGTGCACGCGGTCGTGGTGATCGGTGAAGGCCAGCGACCCCGGCTGAGTGCTGTGGCGTGGACCGGCGTGCGGGTTCTTCCGATCGTGGCTGCAGCGGAGTTCGTGGTGTCGGTTGCTATCGGGATTGGCTTTCTATTCCTGTTGGTCCCCGGCGTCATGCTCTGGATTCGCTGGTCAGTGGTCGCACAGGCTGCCGCCATCGAGCATGAGGGCGTGCGGTCGGCTTGGCGCCGCAGCTCGGAGCTTTCACTCGGCCATGGCCGTCACGTCTTTGGACTGCTCTGCATCTTTTGGCTCTTGCAGGTGGGAATAGCGATCTGCGCTCGAACGCTGACCACCGGTGCCGCATCGGGTGTTGGCGACGTAGCGCTTGGCATGCTCCTTGACACAGCGTTCGCCTCCTTTAGCGCTCTTGCCGGTGCGCTGCTTTACTTCGACCTGGTTGCCCGACAAGCCCCAGCGCTGCTTGCCACAGCGGTTGCGACCGCATAGGTCTTTCGGCGCTGCCGTTTAGCCGATCACGGTGTCTCGACGTGGCACTCATGCATGCGGTCTCACAGCGTTGGCGCGGGCAGTCGCCGAGCACTCGTCCGGATGCCGTGCGGCTGTCGTCGGCATACGACTCGTCCCCCAAGGCAACTGCCGCCAAGCCAATAACAGGGCTTTTCCAGACACCTGCAACGAAGGGGTTCCGGGTTCGAGTCCTCGCGTCGGCTTATCCGTATGGGCGTGCTGTAGCAGCGGCGCTACACTACTGGCGATGGCCACCACGATCCCCCAGCGCGAGCTGCGAAACCAGGCTGGCGCCGTCCTGCGTCGAGCCGAGGCTGGCGAGCGCTTCACGATCACCATCGACGGGCGCCCGGTCGCCGAGCTCGGCCCATTGCCAGGCGCCCAGCAGCCCGCTACGCTCGCCGATTTGGCGGCCATCATCGAGGACACACCAGTGGACGCCCGCTGGACCGATGAGCTACTGGCTGAACGCGCCAAGGATGAGGCTGCCAGCGTCGATCCTTGGGCGCCTTGACGGTTCTCGTCGACACGAGCATTCTCACGGGCGGCGTTGCCCCAGCAAGAACGGCGGAGCGATACGCCGTCAGCGTGGTGAGCATCGGCGAGCTTGAGGCAGGCGTTTTGATCGCCAGTCGTAGCGCAGTGCGCGCTGAGCGTCTTGCACGCCTCACCGCCGTGCTCGCGCAGGCGATGGTGCTCGGGATCGATCGCCACGTCGCCACGCTGTACGGGCGTCTGCGGGCGCAGGCCAAGGACCGCAGGCCGCACAACGACCTGTGGATAGCTGCCACGGCACTCGCCCACGACCTGATCTTGGTGACTGCGGACGTCCGACAGGCGGCGCTCCCGCTGGTGCGTACCGAGCTGATGCAAGCGCCGGGTTGATTCGCACCTTTGTTAACTTGAGTGACCGGGCGACCGCGACAGGAGACGATGCCCAACCAAATCAGCCCAATCGGACCCAGCGTCAGCGAGCACATCGCACGCAAGGTCGCTCGCAACAAGGGCTACCGTGAAGCCCGGGAACGACTCGTGCCGTGTGCGTAGATCGCGCGGTGCTCGGCTTTGAGTTCGATGCCAGCCCCGCGCCCACGCGCGAGCTTGTGGGGCTTTAGACGGACGCTGGACCGAGCCGACGAATAGACCCCGCGGGACCCGCCGGTTTTGCCGCCCAGGACGCCGCGGGTCATCAAGCCTGGCCTTTTTTGCTGGTCAGCCTGGCGCTCACCGGCCCGCGGACCTCGGCGATGCGTCGATCCCGTGGGCGGTGGTGGCGCAGAGTGCGGCGATCGAGCACGATGGCGTGTACGAGGCGTGGCGTCGCAGCTGGCAGCTTTCGCTGCACAACCGGCGGCACGTTTTCGGGCTAATTTGCGTGAGTCTCGGTCTTGGCGTCGTTCGAGTCCTCGGTGGACGCCCCCTGACGACTGGCAGCGGGGCTCTGGCCTCGGCCGCCGCCGCCGTGCCCACAGTGATGGGTGGGTCCGGTGACTCGATCGACGATCGATGGTCGCACTACCCCGTGCTCATTCCGGTAGGCCGAGTGCGTGAGCGATCCGACGACAGGCTTGCCGATGTCTCTTCCAAGAATCACCAAAATGGAGTTCGTCCGTTTGGTTGACGAACCAGGGACCACACCAGGACAACTGGACGGCGCGCCCCGAGTCACTGTAGATTCCTGACGGTACGGTCGCGGCGCCCACAGCGCGCGGCAGGTCGAGGAGAAGCGGGGGGTATCGAACATGGACGCGATAGCGGCGGCGGGCAATCGCCCAGGAAGCCGGCGGCAGCTGCAGACGGGGCGCCGCCAGCGAGCGGTCACCTTCACCTCGTTGCTGGCCGGTGTGCTGCTGGCCAGTTTCGCGGCATGCGTTTGCACTGTGGATGCACAGAAGCTGCCACGTATCGGCACCAGGCTCAGTACCGCCCAGTTCTGCGCCGGCCCACTCCGTCCGGCGGCGCTCGCCAAGCGCTTCTGCCACATCCGTGGCGCCGCGAAGGCGCCGCTTGACCGCGCTGGCGCTCGCCAGTCCGCTCAGCCTTCGGCGCGTGCGGCCATAGTGGGTGGCCATCAGATTCCCATAACGACCGCTCCGTGGCAGGCAGAGATCTTCGTGTTCACCGCTGTGAAGATCAACGGCAAGTTGACCCTCTACGAAATCGAGTGTGGCGGCTCGGTTCTCAGCGATTCAGAGGTTCTGACCGCTGCGCACTGTGTGTTCAACCCCGAAACGCGCAGCCGGATCCCGGCCGACCAGATCGTGGCGGTCACAGGCACGTCTGACCTCGCAGTCCAGGAAACCGAGGAACAGGAAGTCGCGGCCCAGAGCGTCCGTGTACACCCCTACTTCTCCTACGACCCTGAAGCCGTGCATCCGCCGCCCGACGACGTGGCCGTCCTGGGGCTCAAGGAATCGCTGACCCTGAACGCCAGCACGCAGGCGATCGCGCTTGCTGACCCGGGATCGCTTTTGCCAGAAGGCACCGCGGTCGGTCTAACCGGATTCGGCCTGCAGAGCGACAGTCCCGAAGTGCAGACAGGCGCGCTGTATGCGCTGTCGACCACGCTCACCTCCAGTGCCAGCTGTGGCTATGAAGCCGACGCTCTGTTTCTGTGCGCAAGCACGCCCAGTGGCACTGTGTGCTTCGGCGACTCCGGCAGCGGACTGACAGTGCCGGGGTCAACCGCCACATTGGCCGGGGTGGTCGACACCCTGCGCCTGGTCGAAGGCGAGCCCTGCAGGCCCGGAGCCGGCAACGGCTTCGTCAACGTCGCAGCGCCCGAGGTCCAGGACTTCATCGACGGGTCCGAATCGCCCCCGCGCGCGCCGCGCGGCGGCGGTGCTGCCATAGGTGGGGTGCCCACCGCCGGGCAGGTGCTGACCTGCGAACCGGGAGCCTGGAGTGAAAATCCTTCCTACACCTATCTGTTCATCGACAGCGCAACCGGTGATGTGCTCCAGGAAGGTAACACCGCCACGCTGACGCTCACAAACGCCGATGTGGGCGACACGGTCACGC
>CAJCIJ010000043.1 GCA_903970315.1 Actinomycetota bacterium | reverse complement strand
AAGCTGCCCGCGGGCACAGGCACGCTCGGTGTCCTGGCGGACGGCACTGCGCCCGCCGCCAACGCGCCGGCTTCCGCTTCGCCCAGCGCGCCCACGCCCGCGCCAGTCGGGGGTGCCCAACCCGCGCCTGCAAACACATCGTCTGTGACCGCCGGCCCCGGCGGCGGGACGACTATCGGGTGAACTTGACGTTGATCACGTCGCCGTCGTCCATCACGTAGTCGCGGCCCTCCAGGCGCAGCGTTCCGCGGTCACGCGCCGCAGCGTAGGAGCCGGCCTCAATTAGCTCCTTGCAGCCGATCACCTCGGCGCGTACGAACCCCTTCTGGATGTCCGTGTGGATCGCCCCCGCGGCGTCCCAAGCGGTGGCTCCCTGCGCCAGGTGCCAGGACTGTGCCGGCTTGGCCTCACCGGCCGCAAAGAACGAGATCAGCGAAAGCAACGAGAACGCTGCGCGCGCCAGCCGCTCCAGTCCTCCCTCGCCGCTGAGGCCAAGCCCTGCCCGCAGGACCTCGGCTTCCTCGTCGTCCAGTTCGGCCAGTTCAGCCTCTGTACGTGCCGACAGCGCGAGCGCCGGAGCCCCCACCGAGCTTGCGTACTGCGCGATCGCATCCGGAACCTCGTCGGACCCCTCGTGCACGTTGGCCACGAAGAGCACCGGTTTGCTCGTGAGCAGGCCAAGGCTGTGCGCGGCCGCGCGCGCATCCTCGTCCACGGGCACGCTGCGCGCCGGCCTGCCCTCCTGGAGCGCCGCAATCACCTTGCCCAGCCAGGTCTGCTCGGCGACCGCCTCGCGGCTGCCCGTCTTGACCGCCTTGGCGACTCGCTCCGCACGGCGCTCGGCCTGTTCCAGGTCGGCCAGCGCCAGCTCGGTCTCGACCGTTTCGATGTCGCGCACCGGGTCGACGGCCCCATCGGGATGGATCACGGTGTCGTCGTGATGGGCCCGCACGACGTGCACCAGCGCGTGGGTCTCACGGATATGGCCCAGAAACTGGTTGCCCAGCCCCTCGCCGCGGTGGGCGCCTGCAACCAGCCCCGCGATGTCGTGGAAGTCGATCGTGTCGTAGACCACCTCGGAGGCGCCCACGGTGGCCGCCACCTCGTCCAGACGCCTGTCCGGCACCGCCACCACAGCCACATTTGGCTCGATCGTCGTAAAGGGGTAGTTGGCCGCCTGCGCGCCCGCCTGCGTCAAGGCGTTGAACAGCGAAGACTTGCCCGCGTTGGGGAGGCCCACGATGCCTATGCGTGTGCTCAACGGGGCCGCCCGCTCCCCAGGCGCGCCGACACTCGCGCACCAATCGTGGCCCCCAGCGCGGCGCCACCGACGATGTCTGTCGGATAGTGCACTCCCAGATACAGGCGCGAGTACGCCAGTGCCCCGGTGAGTACCCAGAGGGGGGTCGCCGGCACTCCCAGGCGGCTGTATGCCATTGCACTCACGACCGAGGTGGCCGTGTGGGCGCTGGGGAAGCTCAGTGGCGACGGGGTGCCCGTGAGCGCCGGCAGTCCGTCGAGCTGCGGCCTGCGCCTGCGCACGGTGAACTTGATCGCAGTGTTGATCACATAAGTGGCCGCCACCGACCGGCGCGCCCGGCGCCAGCCGCGCCGGCGCGAACCATCGACCGCCACCCCTACCGTTCCGAGCGCCAGCCAGATCGCCGCGTGCTCTCCCAGTTTCGAGAACCGTCGCACAGCCTCCTCGGCGGCCGGACTGTGTGCGTGCGTGCGAGCCAGCCGCAGCAGCGCCTCATCCCACTTCGCGGGAACGCTCATCGCAGCGCCAGAGCGCTCGGCGCCCTGTTAGACGCCGAAGCCGACGCGGTGGTCCTCGTTCTCGATCCGAACGTAGACCACCTGGCCCAGGTCCAGGCGGATGCGCCCGTCCTCGGTCGCCACCTCGTGCCAGCCCGCAGTGCCCACAGCCCCGTAGAGCGCCTGCAGCTGCTCGTCACTGACCCGCACCGCCACGACTCCGCCACCGGCAAAGCCCACGCTGATGTGGTGCCAGCGAGGCATCAGTGGACCCCCACCGCTGCATGCGGCTGGACCAACTCAACAAGCACTCGCCCCGTGGACCCCGGGTTGATGAACGCCACTCGCGAGCTGCGAATGCCCACACGCGGCTGCTCGTCGATCAGTGAAAGGCCTGCCTGCCTGACCGCCTCCAGCGTCTCGTCGATGTCGCTGACCTGATAGGCCACGTGGTGCAGCCCCGGCCCGCGCTTGGCCAGGAACTTGCCCACGGCCGTGTCGGGGCCAAGCGGGGCCAGCAGCTCGACATGGTTCTCGCCCACGTCCAGCAGCGCTGCCTCGACGCCCTGCTCGGCGACCACCTCGCGGTGGCTGAGCTCCAACCCCAAGCTGTCGCGCCACAGGCCAATGGCCTCATCGAGCTCAGGCACGGCGATTCCAATGTGGTCGATTCGGTCGAACACCCGCGGCCAGTCTATAGGCGCGCGGCCGCAGCCTCCCCGGCCCGCATTCCCAGCCGGCGCCGTCGGCCGGTCCGCGCGTCCCGCGGGTGCCCGGGCGCGGCGCTATCCCAGCGTCCGCAGCGCCACGTCACAGAAGAACTGCGTCGCGAACCCCAGATCGCGCACATCGATGCGCTCGTCTGCTCCATGGATCAGCGGAGAGGTCTCCAGCAGCGACTGGTGGCGGTGGGGGAAAAAGCCGTACGCCACACAGTCCGGAAAAGCGTCTCGGTAGTGCCGCGAGTCCGTGAATCCCGGCAGCACCACCGGGACCGCCCGGGCGCCCGGATCCTGCTCGGCAACCCACGTCGCGATCGTGTCCATCAAATTGGAATCGGCCGGAGAGCGGTTTCCTGCGATGCGCTCCGTGAACTCAGTCCTGTACTCGACGCCCGGCGGGCCGGGCTCGCCCAGCACCTCCACGATCGCCGCACGCACCTCGTCCTCGCCAAGCCCCGGCGGCACTCGGCAGTCCACCTTGCACTCGGCGAGGCTGGGAATGACGTTGATCTTCTCCGACGCGCGGATGCGGGTGGGGGAGAACGTAATGCCAAGCATCGGCTCAAACACGCGCGCCAGCACCGGATCTGACTGGCGCATCCGCTCCACCGCGCCCACGGGGTCGCCCGGGTCCTCGCCCACGGCCTCAAGGAACGCCTGCGCCTCGGCGCACAACGCGTAAGACGGCTGGCGGGCGGCGAGGCGGTCCAGAACCGGGCCCATCTTCAACAGTGCGTTGTCCCCCAACGCCGGCAGCGAGGCGTGCGCCGCCGTGCCATCGGTGCTCACCGCGAACCGGAACACACCCTTCTCGGCGCAGCACACGCCGTAACAGCGGCGGCCCGCGTAGTCAAAGAAGGCACCGCCGCCCTCGTTGATGAGCAGATCGCAACGTGACTTGTCCGGGTGTTCGCGAGTGATCCACTGAGCCCCAAGCTCGCCGCCCGTCTCCTCGTCGACCACAGCCGCGATCAGAAGCTCTCCCGTCGCCGGACGCCAGCCCGCGCGTGCCAGCGCCGCGCACGCCGCAATCTCGGCCGCCACCTGCGATTTCATGTCGATCGCCCCGCGGCCCCACAGGAAGCCGTCAACGATCTCGCCCGACCAGGGGTCGCGCTGCCACTCGGCGGGGTTTGCCAGGACCGTGTCCACGTGCCCCAGGTAACAGAGTGTGGGGCCCGGCGCCGAACCCTTCAGGCGCGCCAGCAGGTTGGGCCTTCCCGGCTCCGCCGCAAGCAGCTCGCACTGGAAGCCCGCCGCACGCAGATGGTCTGCCAGGAACTGCTGCGCCTGCTCCTCGTTGCCCGGTGGATTGACCGTGTTGAAGCGGATCAGACCCCCCAGCAGCGCCTCCGCCTCACGCGCCAGCTCCACCGCGTCGATGCCCGCCGTCGCCGTCGCCGAGCTTGAACTGTCCGTGCCCATTCCAAAGATCCTACGCCGCCACGCCGCCCACGCCACCCACGCCCATCGCAGCCCTCTCGGCCTCCGAGAGTGGGAAGTGGCATGCCGACGTCCAACCCGGCCCACGCTCGGTCAGCTCCGGCTCCTGCTCTGAGCAACGCTCCTGCGCCTTGGGGCAGCGCGTGTGGAAGCTGCACCCCGGCGGCGGGTTTGCGGGACTGGGAGGATCGCCGCCAAGCAGTCGGCGCGGGCGCCCGTGCAGCGACGGGTCGGGCAGCGGCACCGCACTCAACAGCGCGCCCGTATAGGGATGGGAGGGGGAGTCGTAGAGCGGCTCATTGGGTCCAATCTCGACGATCTTGCCCAGGTACATCACCGCCACCCGGTCACACATGTGGCGCACGACCGAGAGATCATGGGCGATCAACACCACGGTCAGGCCAAGCGAGCGCTGGAGGTTTCGCAGCAGGTTGAGCACCTGCGCCTGAATCGACACATCGAGCGCCGATACCGGCTCGTCGGCGATCAGCAGCTTGGGCCGAAGCGCCACCGCCCTGGCCACGCCGATGCGCTGGCGTTGGCCGCCGGAGAACTCGTGGGGGTAGCGGTTGAAGTGCTCGGGGTTCAGGCCAACCATCTCCATCAGGCCCTGCACCTCGCGCCTGCGCTCCCCGCGATCGCGGTGCAGGCCGTGAATTGCAAACGGCTCACCAATGACCGAGCCCACGGTCTTGCGAGGGTTCAACGACGAGTAGGGGTCCTGGAAGATCATCTGTGCCTGGCGTCGGATTGCCTTCAGCGGCGGCCCTTTCAGGCGCGTGATGTCCTGGCCTTCGAACAGAATCTGGCCCGACGTGGCGTCGAGCAGGCGCATCAACAGGCGCGCCGTCGTGCTCTTGCCGCACCCACTCTCGCCCACCAGGCCGAGTGTCTCGCCGCGTCCGATCGCGAAGCTGATCCCATCGACCGCCCTGACCGCGCCCGCGTTGCGCCGCGCTATCAACCCGCCGCCTGGCGCGAAGTGCTTGACCAGATCCCGCACCTCGACCAGTGGCGTCTCCGTGTTTGCCGAAACGCTCACGGTGTTCCCCCGGAGGCCCTGACCTCGCCTATCGCCTGCTCCGGGGTGGCACCCGCGAGCAGTGCGGCCCACAGGCGCCGGCGCTCGCCGGACCCAAGCAGGCATGCCACTGAATGCCGCGGCTGGCTTGCGAGCGGCTGGAGCCGGGGATCGATCCGGGCGTGGTCGGGTTCGGCGTAGGGGCAGCGTGGATGAAAATGGCAGCCCGAAGGTCGGCTGATGAGGCTCGGCGGGGAGCCCGGTATCGCCAGCAGATCCTGATCGCGGCGGCGGCCAAGCGACGGGATCGAGCGCAGCAGTCCCCAGGTGTAGGGATGCTCGGGGCCCGCAAACGCCTCCGCTGCCGGAGCCGCCTCGACGATCCGCCCCGCGTACATCACGGCAAGGTCATCGGCCATCTCAGCGACCACGCCCAGGTCGTGGGTGACGATCACGATCGCCATCCCCAACTCGCGCTGGAGCCTTTCCATCAGTGCAAGGATCTGCGCCTGCACGGTCACGTCAAGGGCCGTCGTCGGCTCGTCGGCGATCAGCAGCTTCGGTTCGTTGGCAAGAGCCATCGCAATCATCACGCGCTGGCGCATCCCGCCGGAGAACTCGTGCGGGTAGGCGTCCATGCGCCGGCTCGGATCAGGGATCCCGACCAGACCGAGCAGCTCGACCGCGCGCCGACGCGCCGCCCCCTTGGAGACATCCTGATGAGTCAGCACAGCCTCCACCAGCTGGCGGCCGATCCGATAGAGCGGGTGCAGCGACGACAGCGGGTCCTGAAAGATCATCGCGATCTCATTGCCCCGGATCGCGCGCAACTGCTCTTCAGAGAGCATCACGAGATCCTCGCCCTGGAACAGAATGCGTCCCGAGATCTGCGCGCCCTGCCTGCGTGTGAGGCCCAGGATGGTCATCGAGGCAACCGTCTTGCCCGAGCCCGACTCACCCACGATCCCAAGCGTGCGGCCGCTGCGGACCTCGAAGCCAATGCCGTCCACCGCGTGCACGACACCGTCGTCGCCGGGGAACTGCACGCGCAGATCCTCGACGCGCAGCAGCGGCGGATCTGCGGTCACGAGTAGCGCACCCTGGGGTCGAGGTACGCGTACCCGATGTCCACCACGATGTTCGCCACGACCACAAACAGCGCCGCCACCAGTACGGCGCCCTGCACAACCGCGAAGTCGCCCTCGACGATGGCGTTGTACGCCAGCCGGCCGATGCCAGGGATGTTGAACACCGTTTCGACAAGCACCGCGCCCCCGATCAGCGCGCTCACTTCGAGCGCCAGCAAGGTCGTGATCGGGTTGATCGCCGAGCGCACCCCCTGGCGAACGACTTGACGCTCGCGCAGTCCTTTGGCGCGTGCCGTCCTGATGTAGTCCTCGCCCATGACCTCGATCAGGCCTCCGCGCATCAGCCGCGCGAAGATCGCGGCGCTTCCCGCGGCCAGCACAAACCACGGCAACAGCATCGACGTGAACCACTTCCACGGATCGCTGGTCAGGCCGACGTAGCTGCCCGCGCCCGGGAAGATCCTGACCACCCCGATGTCCTTGGCGAACACCAGCAACACAACCAGCCCAAGCCAGAATTCGGGCGCCGACACGAGCACAAGCGCGGTGCCCATTGCAGACCGATCCAGCCACGAACCCGGCCGCAGGCCTGAGATGATTCCAACGCCCAGGCCGCCCACAATCCAGAGCACCGCCGCCCCCACCGCCAGCGAGAGCGTGGCGGGCAGACGTTCGGCGATCAACGTGCGCACAGCCTCGTCGCTGTAGAAGCTGTAGCCCAGATTGAAGTGCAGCACCACGTCCTTCATGTAGTCCCAGAACTGCACGGTTAAAGGCCTCTTGAG
>CAJCIJ010000042.1 GCA_903970315.1 Actinomycetota bacterium | reverse complement strand
GCGCAGGGCGCGCGCCACGGTGCGTGAGATCGCGGTCACCTCAAGCGTGTGGGTCAGGCGCGTGCGGTAGTGGTCGCCCTGGGGCGCCACGAACACCTGGGTCTTGTGCATCAACCTCCGAAACGCCTTGCTGTGGACGATCCTGTCGCGGTCGCGCTGGAAGGGGGTGCGCAGCCCACAGTCGTCCTCCGGCACGGCGCGCTGCGCCGGGTAGGAGCGAGCCGCCAGGTCCCACAGCGTGGCTTGCTCGATCTCGGCGCGCGATCGCGCGAAACCGCTCGCAACCACATCGGTGCCCGTTGCAACACTCATCGGTCCGATTGTGGCAGCGAACTCAGATGGCAGCCGGCTCAGGTGCGACCGTTGCTGGCGGCCATCAGGCGCACGTGGGCGTGGTGCTCAAGTGTGTCCGCGATGGCCCTCTCGACCTGGCCAAGCGCAGCGGCGGGTGCATCGGGCACCTGTGCAAGCGGGCGCGAAAGCGCTGTAGTCATAAACTCCATCGCCTCGCCTCCCAGTGGAAAGGAGGCCCCGCGCCAGGACTCCCGGCCATTGCCCGTGCTGAAGCAGGTCTCGCACAGCATGCCCCCGCCGGCACCAGTGAAGCGCGTCAGGCCGGGCTGGCTCCCACAGCTGACGCATCCGCTCAGCCGCGGCGCAAGGCCGGCCGCCACGAGCAATTTCAGGCGAAACGCCAGGGCGTGGGCGCGTGTGGCACGCGTGGGATCGGAATCCAGCAGCGAGAGCGTGTTGCACAGCAGGTGAAAGACTCCTGGGTGCCCCTCGGAGGTCTCAAACAGCCGCCCCACCGCATCGCACGCGCGAGCGGCAGCGTCCAGGGCGCTGGCGTCGGTGCGCAGGCGAGCGTGGCCCGCCACGGTGTGCGCGCCCGTCACCGTGAGCAGCTCCGAGCGTCCCTCGTGCAGGTCCATGCGCAGGCGAAAGAACGGCTCCAAACGGCCTCCAAAACGGCTGTGCGGACGGCGAGAGCCCTTGGCGATGGCGCTGAGCCGGCCGTGCTGGGGTGTGTAGATGTGCAGAATGCGGTCGGCCTCGCCGTAGCGCATCGATCGCAGCACCACCGCCTCTGTCTTGAGCGGTCCCACGCCAGCGAGTCTAGGCCCCCCCGCGGCGCCCCCGCGGGCACTCCTGCGGGGCCCAAAGCCGCCGCTAGACTTTTCATAGTCATGGCGCAGATCACCGTCTACACGACCCAGTCATGCAGCCTGTGCAACGCCGCCAAGGCGCTTCTGGGCGCCCGCGGCCTGGAGTACCAGGAGATCAACCTCGCACGCGACGACTCCGGCCGCGCCGAGCTCGTCAGCCGCACCGGGATGATGACCTTTCCCCAGGTGCTCGTCGGCGACACGCTGGTGGGGGGCTTCCAGGAGACCCAGGCGGCCGTGTCCGACGGCCGGTTTGACCAGCTGCTTGCCTCCTAGCGCCTGACTCGGCGCGGCGGCGGCTGACAGCGCGGGCAGCAGTAGGTCCCCCTGCCCGCCACGACGGTCTTCACGATCTCCGTGGCGCACCGCGGGCACGGCTCGCCGGCACGCCTGTGCACCATGAACCGGTCCTGGAAGCTGCCGCGCACCCCATCGACGTGGCGAAAGTCGTCGATCGAGGCCCCGCGGGCGTCGATGCCGGCACGGATGGCGGCAACCACGCCGGCGTGCAGGCGCTCACACTGGGCCAGCGACAGCCGATCGGCCCGGCGGGCCGGGTGCACGCCGGCCGCAAAGAGAGCCTCGTCGGCGTAGATGTTGCCCACCCCCGCCACCAGCCGCTGGTCAAGCAGTGCAGCCTTGATCGCGCGGCGGCTGTGGCGCAGTGCAGCGCGCAGGTAGGCGCCGCTGAAGGCCTCATCGAAGGGCTCCGGGCCGAGGCGTTCGGCAAAGAAACGCTCCAGCGCCCGGCCGTCGTCGCACAGCGTGGCAGTGCCAAAACGCCGCGGGTCACAGATCACGAGCGTGTGGGCCGCCGAGCCTGCCGACAATGCCGAGTTTGGGCCGCCGGCAAGCGCCATGCGCACCCGCACATGGGTGGGATCGGGGGTTGGGTCATAGAGCAGAACCCCGGTCATCCGCAGGTGCTGCACCAGCCGCCGACCGTCGTCGAGCTCCCAGACGATGTACTTGCCGCGGCGTCCCAGGCGCTCCACGCGTCTGCCCTCAAGGGCTGCCGCCAGCGCGTCGGGTGGGAGCGGGGCCGACCAGCGCGGGTCAGAGATCTGCACACGCGCAAGCGTGGCCCCCTCCAAAAGCGGCGCCAGCTGGCTCACGATCGTCTCAACCTCAGGTAGCTCGGGCACGGTCTGAGGTTCGGAGCCGCGGCGGGACGCCGTCGTCGGCAGTTGCTCGCAGTGCGCGTGGGTGGGCGCGGAAGTAGGTCTCCTTCAGGCGCTCGGAGGACATGTGCGTGTAGATCTGGGTCGTCGACAGATCGGCGTGGCCAAGCAGCTCTTGCAGCGAGCGCAGGTCACAGCCTCCCGCAAGCATGTGGGTGGCGAAGGTGTGGCGCAGCGTATGTGGAGCCATCCTGTCGCGCAGGCCCGCGCTGGTGGCGTATCCCTGCACGATCTTGTAGAGCCCCTGGCGAGTGAGCCCGCGGCCGCGGCTGTTGACGAACAGGTGGGCCTCGGCCTGTGCACCGACCAGCACGGGTCTGCCGCGGGCCTGGTAGGCGCCAAGCGCTGCCAGCGCCTGGCGCCCCACGGGCACAATGCGTTCTTTGCGGCCCTTGCCGCGCGCGCGCAACATGCCCTCCTCGGGATCGACATCGGTGGGTTTGAGCCCCACCACCTCCGAGACGCGCAGCCCACAGGCGTACATCAGCTCAAGCAGTGCGCGGTCGCGCAACGCGCGCGGGTCGGTGCCGCTGGGCTGGGCGAGCAGGGTGTGCACCTCATCGCGCGAGAGAACCTTGGGCAGGACCGCCGAGCGCCGCGGGCCGCGCAGCTCGGCTGTGGGGTCGGCCACGATCAGCTCCTCGCGGCGCAGGTGGCGGTAAAACGAGCGCAGACACGCGAGCTTGCGTTGCAGCGTGGACGGTGCCACAGTCCCCGCGAGCCCGTCCAGGAACGCCGCCAGGTCGCCGTGCTGGGCGTCGATGAACGTCACATGCCTGTCCGTCAGAAAGGCGCTGGCTCCCAGCAGGTCGGCCCGGTAGGCGACAAGCGTGTTGCGCGACAGCCCCCGCTCAAGCTCAAGGTAGGCGAGGAAGTCTGCGATCAGATGCCGGTCATCCACTGCCCTGTGCGTGTGCGTGTGTCCGCTCAACGCTCACGTCCAGGTCGCACTCGCACTGCGGCATGTTGGCCACGGCGTTGAGCTGGTCGATCAGCTCGGCCACGACCGCATAGGCCTGGTCCTCGTCCTCGCCGCCGACCGAGAAGACCGCCGTCACGGTCACGCCGAGATCGCCGGCCCGCATCAGGAAGCGCCCGCCTGCGTGGGTGCCGCCGGAGCGTCGACCTCGCCGGTGGCACCCCCCGGTTGGCCATCGGCCGCAGACCTGGCCAGCGCAGCGGCGATGAAGCCGGCAAACAGTGGCGCCGGCCGCTCCGGCCGGGACTTGAACTCAGGGTGAAACTGAGACGCCACGAAGAACGGATGCTCATCGAGCTCGACCACCTCAACCAGCCGCTCGTCCGGCGAGGTGCCCGAGATGCGCAGACCCTGCCCTCCGCCCGGCGTCTCGGTGAGCCGCTTGCGCAGCAGGTTGTTGACCTCATAGCGGTGGCGGTGGCGCTCATAGATCACCGCTTCGTCGCCGTACAGGGCGCGAGCGCGCGACCCCTCGTGGAGCTTGATCGGGTCGGCGCCCAGGCGCATGGTCCCGCCAAGGCCGGCGACTTCCTTCTGCTCGGGCAAAAGGTCGATCACGGGATGCGGCGTCTCGTGATCGAACTCCGTCGAGTTGGCGCCGTCCATGCCGCACACGTGGCGAGCGAACTCGCATACTGCAATCTGCATGCCCAGGCAGATCCCCAGATAGGGAATACGCCGCTCGCGGGCCAGACGGGCAGCCACGATCTTGCCCTCGATGCCCCTGCCCCCGAACCCGCCCGGGATCAGAATCCCGTCGGCGGCCGCCAGCTGCCGGAGCACAAGCGCCCGGTCGTCGGCATCGGACTCAGATCCCGACTGCTCAAGCTGCTCCGAATCGATCCAGTCGATCTCCACGCGCCCCCCCTGGGCCCAGGCGGCGTGGCGGAGCGCTTCGCACACCGACAGGTAGGCGTCCTCCAGGGCCACGTACTTGCCCACCAGCGCAATCCGCACGGTGCGGGTGGCCGCCTCGGCCCTGGCCACGGACTCGCGCCAGCGTGACAGCTCGGGCTCCGGCGGCGACATCCCGAAATGCTCGGCGATGAACGAGTCCACGCCCTGTTCCAAGAAGCTCAGCGGAACTTCGTAGATGTTGTCGACGTCGCGCGCCGAGACGATCGCCTCCTCGGGCAGGCTGGCAAAGAGCGCGATCTTGCGGCGGATGGCCGTCGACAGCGAGCCCTCCGAGCGGCACATGAGCATGTCCGGGGCGATACCGATGCGCCTCAGCTCGTTGACCGAGTGCTGCGTGGGCTTGGTCTTCAGCTCTCCCGCATGCCCCACATAGGGCACGAGCGTGAGGTGGATGAACATGCACCGCCGGCGCCCCACCTCGACGGGGAACTGACGGATGGCCTCAAGGAACGGCAGCGACTCGATGTCGCCCACGGTGCCGCCGATCTCGGTGATGACGAAATCGGCGTCGCTTGACTCGGCGATCAGCGCGATGCGCTGCTTGATCTCGTCGGTGATGTGCGGCACGACCTGGACCGTGCTGCCCAGATAGTCGCCGCGGCGCTCGCGGCGGATCACCGTGTCGTAGATGCCGCCGGCTGTGACGTTTGAGATACGGCTGGTGTTGACGTCGGTGAAGCGCTCGTAGTGGCCGAGATCAAGATCTGTCTCGGCGCCGTCCTCGGTGACGAACACCTCGCCGTGCTGGTACGGCGACATCGTGCCCGGGTCCACGTTTATGTAGGGGTCGAACTTCTGCAGCGCCACAGTCAGCCCGCGCGCGACCAGAAGCCGCCCGATCGACGCCGCTGCGATGCCCTTGCCAAGCGAGGAGACCACGCCGCCGGTCACAAAGATGAACCGGGTCTTGGCCGGTGCGTGCGCGGTGCGGTCAGAGGAGGGCAACGTCATGCCTCGCTCCAGGAGTCTAGCCCCATCACCGGCGGTCGCACCCAAAGCCCAGCGGCGACCCGTCCCGGCCGCCGGGCCACCATGGCGCGAGCGCCTGGCGCCGGCTGCGATGCCCGGAGGCGCTCAACGCGGGCCGAGCCCATGCTGGCGCTCGGCCCGTGGTCTGGAGGAGACTAGACGCCACTGCTTGTCACCAAAACCACTCGATTTGGGAGCGCCCGTGGGCGCCCCAACCACTCATTGAGGACATTCGAGGGCAGAGCAGAGATGGGCCGCAGCGTACGCCTACCCCTGCATATACACCACGCAGGGGTCTTTGATAAGTCACGAGGTGGAACATTCATCGCTCCCGGGCCACGGCGGTGGCCCGTCGTCAGCGCCGCCGGAGCGGCTGGCGCGCCCGGCCCAACACGACAAGGGCCGGGCGCTCACCGGCGCCCGGCCCACTGTCGGGAGGAGACCGACGCCAACGCAGGCTCACCGCTGAGGCCCCGAGTGGGTCGCCGTATCCGGCGCCCCCCCACTCCGGGAGGACAGGTAGAGGGCGGAACACACGCGGTGTCCTGGTACGTCGTTGGTTATTTATACCCCGCCCGCGATCGGCCGTGTTAGCCCTGCTGGCCAAAATCTGAACCCCCCACTTGGCCAACCGAAGTGACCGCACGTATCGATGGATCCACCGATCTGCGTGCCGTGCGGCCCGTTAACGATAACGAGCCGAGTGCACCCCCCGTGCACTCGGCTCATTATCTGGAGGAGACGCGACGCGATGGCGCTTAGATCAACCCGAACTCAGGTCGGGCGCTATATGTGGCGCCCTTTCCACTCCGGGAGGACGGCTGAAAGAGCGGAGTCCGGGAGGGGGTCAAGTCCATCACGTCAACCCCTTATACACCTCCCAAAACGCGCTGATAAGTCATGAGGTTGAAAGTTCTACAAGGTGACATATGTCACCTTGTGACTGCCTGCGATCGCCGTACAGAGGCATCCACGGCCACGTTTTCGATCCCGGTGATTGCGGAGAGCGGCGCCTTCAAAAGTGGCGCTCAGCGGCGAAATGGTGGACATCGCCGACCCGCATCCTGTATCATCAAGCACAAAGCGCAACGCGATCCGGGGGGATTGATGCGGCTGAACAGATCCGAAGTCAGCGGCCCTCCGGGCAAGCCGCGAGAAGCCACGGGGGCACCGACCCAGTCACTGGTGCAGTGGGCCCTTATAGGTCTGCTGATCGAGCGCGCAAGCTACGGCTACGAGCTTGCACAGCGCTTCGAGCGCACCTACGGGGGCATGCTGCACCTCAGCGGTGTCTCCTACGTCTACACGGCCCTGGATGCACTCAAGCGGCGTGAGCTCATCGAGGAGGTCCAGGTCAACGACGAGGGGCGCATGCCCAGAGTCCACTACAAGGTGACCGCCCAGGGCGTTGGTGCCTACCAGGTCTACCTGTTCAGCCAGCTGCGCGAGTCCGATCGTCGCTCGCACCTCTTGGCCCGGCAGTTCGCGGTCCTGGTACCAGAACCCGAGCTCGCCCTGGCCATCCTTGACCGCTACGAGCGCGAGTGCCGCCACGAAGCCGAAGAGGCTCCCGCTTCCGAGCGGATCACGGCGCGCAAGGGCGCATCGGCGCTGGCGGCGAGATTGGCCGCCGAGGAGCGCCGGCTCTCACTGGACGCCAAGCTGGCCTGGATCGAATACGCGCGCAGGGAGCTGGCGCAGATCGCGCCGCAGGCAGCGTCAGAGCATCAGCAACGCATTCGGCCGGCGCGCAAGTCCAGGTAGCGGTCCGACCACGGCGAGCAGCCGGGACCGGCGGCCCCGGCTCCGGTCAGGGCCGCACAGGCGGGCCGCCGAGGCGTTCCGAGATGCCTATGGGGTCCTCGATGAGGCCCTCGCGGCGCGCAAAGGCGGTCAGCTCGGCGCGCGATGAGACGCCAATCTTCTCCACTGCGCGTGCACGGTAAGTCTTGACAGTCCGTTCCCCCAGATGCAAGCGATCGGCGATCTCGGGGTTGGTGTAGCCCAGCGCAACCAGTCGCACCACCTCGCGCTCGCGCTCCGAAAGCGGCGCCTGGTCCCCGTGGCCACCATGGCCCGAGACCATCACCGCGCCAAGCTGCGGGTCCAGATACTGGCCGCCGGCGACAGCCAGCCTGAATGCCTGCAACAGCTGCGCGGGCTCAGCCTCCTTGAGCACGTACCCGCGCACACCAGCACGCAGCGCCTGGCGCGCGTAGCCGGGGTCCTCGCGCATCGTGACCACCACCACGGCAAGCTCGGGATGGGCCGCAAAGCACTGGGGCAGCACGGCCAGGCACGAGCCCCCGGGCATCGTCAGGTCCAGCGTCAAGAGGTCCGGCTTGTGGTCGTTGACAGCGCGTGCAATCGAGGGCACGTCGCCCGCTTCGCCGACGACCCGGAACACCGACAGATCGCGCTCGAGCACGGCCCGCAGCCCATCGCGCACGACGGCGTGATCGTCGGCAATGACCACATCGATCGGGCGATCAGTACCGGGCCGACCGGCTGCGGGGGACATCGCTCCAGGTGTCGGCTCTCCAGCCGGTCCAGGCGAGGCAAGGGTCCCATCTTGCAAGGCGATCGCGCCGCTTGCGAGATCTTCCCGCATGGGCGAAAACGGTAGCGGACAGGTCGGGGGCCGGCAGATGAGGCAACGCGATCGGCCCTTTTAGGACGACACGATCGGCACCCCTAGGACGGCAGACAGACGCGTTTGCTTGCGCCACCATTCTGGGCGTGCAAAGTCCGTCCGAGTAACACCCAGGTACCTCGGAGATCCCCTTGCAAATGCCGCAGACATGTCTCTGTTTGAGCGACGTCTGCATGGGGGTGGCCGGAGTTCCGGGTGCGGCAGCGGCGCGTCGGCGCTCACTTCGGCGCGTGCATGGACAGGCGCGACTCGATGCGGCTGGGCTGATGGCCCGCCGGTCCCCCTCGAGTCGCGCCCCGCTGCCTTGCCTGCGGACGCCGGGCGCGTGGCCCGAGCGGCCAGATCAGGCGGTGACAGAGCCGTCGGCCGCGAAGTGAGGCCTACCGGCCAGCGGAACCGCCAGCCGGATTGTGGTCCCCTGACCCGGGGCCGACGCTATCTGAAGGGTCCCACCGACAAGCTCGGCACGCTCGCGCATGCCCGGCATGCCAAAGCCGCCCGGCGCGTTGCCGCCGCCGGCGGCCTCGCCGGACTCCACTTGGCCGTCGGCAGTCGGATCGGCGAGTGCGGCTCGATCGGCCGCGGCCTGCACCGGTGCGCCGGCCGGAAAGCCGCGGCCGTCGTCGGTTACTGCGGCGGTGATTGTGCCGTCGGTCTCGGCCACGACGATGTGCACAGAGGAGGCCTGGGCATGGCGGGAGACGTTGGTGAGCGCCTCCTGGACCACCCGGTAGATGGTCGTCTCAAGCTCGGGGTCCAGGCGCCGCTGCTCGCCGTCGGGTCCAAGGTGAAACTCGGTGTGTGCTTGCAAGCCGTAAACCGCCTGCGCACGCCGAGCCAGAGCCTGCAGGGCCGCAGCCAGTCCGAGGTCGTCCAGAGCGGCGGGCCGGAGCTCGGTGATCAGGTGGCGGATACCCTGGACTTCTCGCTCCAGTCCCGCCAGGGCCTCCTCGACGGCAGCCCGCAACCGCTGGGTGTCACCGGAATCGCGAGCGTTGGCCAGCTGCATGCGCAGCACGCCAAGACCCTGCACGGTGTCGTCATGAAGCTCGCGCGCCCAGCGCTCGCGCTCGCGCTCGCGCGCCTGGGCGCCGTAACGCAGCCGTTCAAGCTCGGCGTTGCGCTCGGCCATGAGCTGCCGGGTCAGCCGCGCCCCGTGGGCCGCCAGCGTGGTGGCGTCCTGGTCGCCAAACGCCGCATCGCTGCGCACGGCCATGATCATCCCCCCGTCCGGCCCGTCGATGGGAAGAGGCGCAACGACGGCCGCGTGCCCTTCGATACCGAGCTCCGTCAGCCAATCGGCCTGGCCGGGAAGCGGGCGATCGACGCTCACCGGCCGGCCGGCCTCATACAGGGCACCAAGAGCGCTCCCCTCGATTGGCAGCACGCTCGCCCGGACGTGCCCCCGGCCGCTTGCCGCGGCCACGTGCAACTCGCCGCGCTCCTTGAGAACCACGAGCACCATGGCCGCGTCCAGCGCGGTTCTGGCTCGATCGGCCATCAGCTCAATGAGCCATCGCTCAGCACTCCTGGACATGGCTTGGCCGCTCATCGTACCCACCGCACCCCCGGCCCAACCGGCTACGGTGACGGGCCGTGGACCCGGTGTTGGCCGCAGTGGGGCGCCATCTGATGAGGGATTGGAGCCTGCGCCGGATCGTCGTCGCCTACACGCTGTCCAAGTTGGCAACCTGGTTTGGGATCGGCGCGCTGACGCTGACGGTTTTCAGCCATACCCATAGCGCCGTATGGGTTTCGGGCGTGCTGATCGCGCCACTGATCCCTGCGCTGCTGGCACCGGCGCTTGTGGCCCGCGCGGAGGCCTGGCCACGTCGAGGCTCGGTGACCGTGCTCAACTGCATCGGCGCCGTCACCGCAGTGTGCCTCGCGTTGCTGCTGTGGCATTTCTGGCTGCCCGGAGTTCTCGCCCTGGTGGCCGTCAACGGGCCCGTCGCGGCGGCCGCG
>CAJCIJ010000041.1 GCA_903970315.1 Actinomycetota bacterium | reverse complement strand
CCGTCTCGGGCCCACTGCGGTACACCATGACCGCCGAGGACGCAATCGAGCTGACCACGGCGATGCACCCCCACACGGTCGTGCCCATTCACTACGAGGGTTGGAAGCACTTTCGCCAGGGCAAGACCGCTGTCGAGCGCGCCTTCTCCGCTGCCCCCGCGGGGTTTGCCGACCACGTTCAATGGCTTGTCCTCGGCGTGCCCGCCACGCTCGACGTCTAGCCACGTGCCACGAGCCAAGCTCTACGTGATCCCCGGCTCTGGGCCCTGTGCCTGCGTGGAGGCGGCGCTCGCTCTGAAGTCGGTCTCCTACGACCGCGTCGTGCTGGCACCACTGAGCCAGCTGGTCGTCGGGCCACTGCTCTACGGCGGCCAGACCGTGCCCGCGATCCGGATCGGCGACGAGCGCGTCGTCGGCTCGAGCGCGATCATGCGCCGGCTCGACGCACTCGTGAGCGAGCCACCGCTGTTTCCCGCCGCCAACAGCACAACCGCTGCGGCAGTGGTCGAAGCCGAGCGCTGGGGCAACGAGGTCCTACAGAGTGTCGCCCGGCGCATCTTCAACGTGGCCCTGCTCAATCAGCCCGCCGCCGGCGAGACCTTTCTCGGCGACGCCAACCTGCACGTGCCCCGCGCGCTGCTCAGACCCCTCCAGCCCCTGATCGCCCGGGTGTACGCGTTTCGCAACAAGGCTCGCGACCAGGCGGTGGGGCCCTCGGACCTGTCCGCGCATCTGGATCGCATCGACGCCTGGATCGCCGCCGGCGTCATCGGTGGCGAGCAGCCAAACGCTGCCGACCTGCAGATCGCCGGCTCGATCCGCTTCCTTTTGGCGATCGCCGACGTGCGTCCGGCGATCGAGACCCGTCCAGCGGCTGCACTTGCGCGTTACCTGCCGCCGATGGTCGGCGGTTTCGGCCCCGGGGCGCTACCTGAGACGTGGCGTCCCAACATCTCCTAGCCATGCGCCTGCCTCGCTTCCGAGACGGGAAGGGCAAGGGCCGTGGCGTCGCTATCGACGACCCGCGCTACGAGGGCTGGGAGACCGTCGGCACCTTCGAGGACGAGCCGACTGCTGTGGCCTGGCGCGACGAACTGCGCACGCTGGGCATCGACGCAGCGTGCGTCGCCGATCACCCTCTGGACCGGTACCGTCGCGGCGACATCTACCTGGTTGTCGCACCGGAGTATTGGTCGCGCGCTACCGAGATCCTCGACAACCTGGACTGATGGCCACATGCCTGCAACCCGGGCTTTACCGCCGCACCGGCTGAACCGATCATCAAGACGATGGCCTCCTGGCGCAAAAGACGAAGCGGCGAGCAGGGTCCACTTGATGATCGGGCCTGGTCTGCACGCGAGAGCGTAAACCCGCGAGTGGCCAACGAGGCGCTCGTCCGTTACACCGCGCTGCCCGCCGAGACGGGGCCCACCTGGGCACCCGATCGGCTTTCGGTCTGGCCCTTGGAGGGCGGGCAGTACGGCATCGACGCCCATTACCACGGCTCGACCGGGGCCGCTCGCGCCGAGCGTCAACGCGAACGGCTTGCCGGCGCCGGGCTGGACGCCAGCGTGCGTAGCGACGACCACGGCACGATCCTGCGCCTGGGGCCTCTCGCTCACCAGGCTGTCTGGCTCGCGCTTGAGGCCTTTCTGGGCAGGCCGCTGGTCAGCTGAGCACGCCCCCCGCCGTCACCGGCTGCGGGCGGTCCTTGCGCCACCGGCGGCGTCGGCTACGGATGCGCGCCGACGCCCGCTAATTTGAGGGGGTGCTTTCTGCGACCCTCTACAGCGATCCCGCCTGCCCCTGGGGGTACTCGTCGGTCCCGCGCCTGACCGTGCTTCGCTGGCGCTACGGCGACCAGCTGGACTGGCGCCTGGTGTTGATCGGCCTCTCCGAGGACGCATCGAAGTACGAGGAGATGGGATTTTCGCCGGTGCGCTTCGCGGTCGGCAACCTGATGTTCCGGCGCTACGGCATGCCCTTTTCGCCGGCACCAAAGGCCCGCCTGAGCGCCACCGCGCGCGCCTGCCGCGCCGTGGTCGCGACCCGCCTGCAGTCACCCGGGCGCGAGTGGGCGGTCTTTCGCGCGCTGCAACTGGCCAACTTCAACACGCCGCTTCTGATCGACGACGACGCACAGCTGGCCGAGGCACTGCACGACGTTCCCGGAATCGATGCCGACGAGATCGTCGCAAGCCTTGACTACCCCGAGGTCACCGCGGCCTACGAGCGCGATCGCGCCGAGGCTCGCACGGCCGCCGGTACACCGGCTGAGTTCCAAGGCAAGACCGCCAACAGTGACGGCCAGGTGCGCTACACGGCGCCGTCGGTCGTATTTGAGTCCGGCGGACAGCGCCTGGTTGCCGGCGGCTTTCAGCCCGTCGAGGCCTACGACGTGTTGATCGCCAACATCGACCCCACCCTGGAACGCGAGCCGCCGCCACCGTCCCCGGCGCCCCTGCTTGCACGCTTCAGCGACGGTCTGACCACCGAGGAGGTGGCGATGTTGATGGCCGAGGGCAACGAGCCTCCTGACCGCCGCGCGGCGGAGGCCGCCCTGCTTGAGCTCGTAGCCTCCGACCAGGCCGTGCGTCAGCCGCTGGGCGACGACGCGCTCTGGATGCCCGCCGCGGTGGCGGGTGTGCGCGAGGCCGCCGACCGCCTGGCGGCCTAGCGGTAGCGGCCTAGCCGGCTGACCCGCGACGACCGTAAAGGCAGAGGGTCAGTGGGCGTGCAACGCCAGCAGATAGAGGTCAAACACCGACACCGCCGTGCATGCCACGGTGAGCATCCCCACCATCAGCGCCGCGGTCTTGCCCGCGTCGCCCTGGCGCCCGTCGGCGGACGTCGGATAGCGCGCCAGCTCCAGCTGGTTGCGTTGTAGCGAGCTCACCCCCAACGGCTGGAGTATCTCGACGCGTGGCTGGGTCTCTTCGAAGATGCTCACGCGGCCTGGCCTCCACCGGGCGTGTGCGGCCTGACCGCAGATAGCGCGTTGACCGTGCTGGGCCCGGTGGTGCCCTGGCCCGATGCCGGCCGGCCGGCATCCCCGGCTCTCAGCAGCTCTATGACCATCAGGCCCTGGCGAACGAACACGACCACAATGACGCTCACCGCCATCACCCACCCGGCACGATCGATGTGATGCCCGGCCTCTATGCGAACAGCGGCGGCAACGAGTGCGACAAGAACGAGCAGCAGAGGCGCGGCGAGCGACGCCGTCGACGGGCGCGCGAGCACGATCGCAGGCTCACCGACCTCATCGCCCTCGTCGGCCAGAGCGGCGAGTGCAATGGCGAAGTAGGCCGCAATCCAGCCGACGTCCAGCAGATGAGCGATCCCGGTCTGGTACGTGGCCGACTCGGCCATGTAGGTGTAGACGGTGTCTGAGAAGGCCAGCATGGAGAGTCCCGCCAACAGCCACCACATCGATGTCTGCTGGGCGCCGCGCATGCGCCGGATGACGAGCACCACCAAAAACAGGATCACAACGTCACCGAAGGGGTAGGCGACGGTGACGACCCCGCCGGCGGTGCTCAGATCGGTGCTGCGCCACAGCGGCCCCAGGACGAACGTCCAGCTCAAGAACAGCAGTGCCCCAGCCGTCCCAACCCCGTCCAGCACCGCCCTCAGAGTGCGCGTGGTGCCGGAATGCATCGCGGGGTGCATCACCAGCGCGACGGCTACGGCCAAAACGGCCGAGAGATACCCGACGTCGGCCCACGACGGGGACGGCACTTCTTGACCGAGGATCAGTACGTACACCCCCCAGGTGACCTCCGCACCGGCCCACAGAGCCGTGGCCAACCCCAAAATCGTCCAGAAGGTGCGCAAGCGTCCGGTGCGGTGGCGGCGTGCGCGCAGGCAGGCCAGACATGCAACCGCAGCCGCTACGGGGGTCAGAGTGTCGTCGGCCCACAGCGCCGCCTGCTCGCCGCCGAGCCTCAGCGCGATCCAGAGGCCAACTCCCACAGTCGCCGCCACGACAGCCACCGTTGCGGCCATCAGATGCCGACTACGCCCCCCGGCTTCCATAACGGCATTATCGGCGCCTACACCGGCGCGGCGCATACGCCTTTTGGGGGATTCTTGGCGCCCGGCACACGGACGAGGCCAGCCGGCAGGGCCTGCGCCAGTGCGTGGTCGAAACGCGAAAGCCGCCTGCGAGGCGAAAGCGCGATGCCCTCGCTGCGCAGGCGGCGATTACTTAATCTCGGCTATCGGCGGCCGACGACGGTGAACTTGGCCGTGCGCACGTTGCTTGCGCCGGCGCTGGAGCGCGAAATCGCCACAAGACGGTAGTTGCCCGCCGACAGCGCGTGCCCGCCAAGGC
>CAJCIJ010000040.1 GCA_903970315.1 Actinomycetota bacterium | reverse complement strand
TCCCGCCGGTGGCGCCTTCAGGACCGACGGCAGAGGCGGCAGAGGCGGTGCTGGGAGCTTTGGCACTTGCTGCGTCTACTTTCTTTCGTCGAACTGGGCGGGGTAAAGGTACTGGCCAAGGCCGTCCAGGGGCTCGCCGGGACCGCGCGGCGAGAACGGCTTGAGCTCACTGTTGACCGAGTAGCGGGGGCCGATTTCCACGAGGCCCTCCTTGGAGACGCGCGTAAAGAATCGGTCCAGAGGTCGCGGCGGCGGACCGCCGACACGGCGTCCCAGAATGTCGTAGACGCCACCGTGGCAGGGGCAGGCGAACCGCTCGGCTGCCGGCACCCAACGCACCGGGCAACCGGCATGCGCGCAGCGATCCGACAGCGCTATGAACGGGTGTTCGGCTGCGTCGCGGTCGTAGGCGTCGGTGTCCAGCTTGGCGTTGTGCTTGCGCACGTACACGGTCGTCTTGCCAACCTGCCCAATCCCGGGCTGCAGCGTGATCACGACGGGTATGTAGTTGTCGTCCGGGAACATGTCCACGGGCCCCGCAATCTCCCAGCGGTGCGGCTCTCGTTCGAACACGGGCGCAAGCGCCAGTCCCAGCGCGGGCAGGGTGAACGATGCTGCCGCCACCGCCCCCGCGGTGTGCGCAGTGCCCGTCATGAAGCGGCGCCGCGTAATCGTCTCGCCCTCGAACGCTCCCGGAATCTGACGATCGACGGTGTACTTTGACTTGTACCTGTCGTGCTTGGAGGGCATCTCGACTCCTGGAAACGTTGGTGGCGGGTGCAGGTGGGTTAGCGGTGCGGGGGGGTCAGCGTTGAGCGCCCGAGGCGCAAACGCCGTCCGGCGCAAGCCGGCGCGCGGCCAAACAATATCGAGTGCGCTCAGGCGTAGGCGCTTGCGCGCATGGCCGCCAGCACGTCGGCGGAGTTCGCGAAGGCCAACTGCTTGGCTGAGCGGTAGGAGGAGCTCGCTCCCCAGCCAATTGCACGGGCTCCGGCGAGCCATACCGTGTCGGCAAGCTCACCGTTCCCGGTCTCCTGGGCGCGTGCACTGATGGTGATCAGATCGGCCAGCTCACTCACCGCCTCCAGGTCTCCCAGGCCGACGAGCAGAGAGAGCCCGAGCGCGTATAAGCGGTCACCGGCAAGCAGGCAGAGGTCCTCCCCGGGCGCGTTCACGACACGAGGCTGACCGTAGTGCAACAGATAGCCCTCGTAGATCGCCTCCATGACCAGCTCGTACTCCTCGCGCCTCCCCTGCGCCCTCGGGCCCGCTGCGGCAACCTGGGCGGGGCCGTCCGGCGGGGTCCCGTTGGTTGGCACGACACCGTCGGCGCTCACCATCGCAGCGAGCAGGCCACCTTGGGCGCGGGCGAGTGCCGCCAGTCGTTGCAAGGAGCTCATCCGCTGAGGCTAGCGAAGGCCTGCTGAGCCGCAGCCAGCGTGTGCTCCACGTCGGCCTGGGTGTGTGCAAGCGATGGAAACCACGCCTCAAACTGCGACGGGGGAGCGTAGACGCCGGCTTTGAGCAGCTGCCGGCACCAGCTGCCGTAGGTCTCTGTGTCGCAGGCCTGGCAGTCGGCAAAGTTGTGCGGTGCGCCCTCTCGGAAGAAGACCGTGACCAGTCCCGGAAGGCTCTCCACGTGGATGGGGTAGCCGGCGGCGGCGATCTGGAGCCCTGCAGCGAGCGTCTGGGTGGTCGCGTCCAGGCGACGGTACGCGTCGTCGTCGAGCAACCCCAGGGTCGCAAGCCCCGCGGCGGTCGCAAGCGGATTGCCCGACAGCGTGCCGGCCTGGTAGACGGCTCCGGCGGGCGCCAGAAGCTCCATCAGCTCGCGCCTGCCGCCGACAGCCCCCAAGGGCAGGCCGCCGCCGACGATCTTGCCCATCACCACGAGGTCACCCAGCACGCCCGTTCTCTGTTGCGCGCCACCGCGGGCCACCCGGAAACCCGAGATCACCTCGTCGAGGACCAGTAGCGCGCCCGTCGCGTCGGCACGCTGGCGCAACAACTCAAGAAAGCCGGCCTGTGCCGGGACCAGCCCCATGTTGGCGGGAACCGGCTCAGCGAGAATCGCAGCGAAGTCGTGACGCTCGGTGGCCTGCATCAGCGCATCGGGGTCGTTCCAGTCGACCACCACCGTGTGCGCGGCGACCGCCGCAGGCACGCCGGGGCTCGACGGCAGCGCATTCGTGGCCAGGCCCGAGCCGGCCTGCGCCAACAATCCATCGACGTGACCGTGGTAGGCGCCGGCGAACTTCAACACGGTCTCGCGGCCCGTGGCCGCGCGCGCGATCCGCAGCGCGGTCATGGTGGCCTCGGTACCCGACGAGGTCAGGCGCACCATCTCCACGGCCTCCATTCGGTCGACCAGCTCGTAGGCCAGCTGCACCTCACCCTCGGTGGGCGCCCCGAAACTCGTGCCCCGCGCGGCCGCCGCGGAGATCGCCTCCACCACCGCCGGGTGCGCGTGCCCCGCTATCAGGGGACCCCACGAACAGACCCAGTCCACGTAACGGTTGCCATCGACGTCTTGCAGCTGGGCGCCGTGGCCGTGGGCGATGAACAGCGGGTCGCGACCGATCGCGCGCATCGCGCGCACCGGCGAGTTGACGCCGCCTGGCATCACCTCCAGCGCGCGTCGGTATAGCTCGGCCGACCGGGTCTCGGTCACACCGTCAGACGCCCGCGTGCTCTCGTTCCCACGCGCGGTAGTCCTCGGTGAAGTACAGCAGCCGCACCTTCTTGTACTCCGTCGAGGAGTACAGGGTGGCGCGCTCGTCGATGCCTGTGGACTCGGCGATGGCGTCCAGGATCGCGTCGCACTCCTCGCGCGAGCGTCCATGGGCCATCGTGAAGACCGAGTACGGCCAGTCCTGGTAGGTGGGCCGCTGGTAGCAGTGTGAGATACCCCGGAATGCCGCCATGCGCGGGCCGAAGTCCATGACGCGGTCCTCCGGCACCTTCCACACCCCCATGCCGTTGGCCGAGAAGCCGGCACGCCGGTGAAACAGAATCGCGGCGACGCGGCGCAGCAGCCCACGCTGGCGCATGCCATCGAGGTGCTCAAGCAGCGCGTCGGTGTCCATGTTCAAGCGCTGCGCAGCCGGCTGGAAGGGTTCCGCGATGACAGGCATGTCGCCCTGGGTGGCGCCGATGACAGCGACATCTCTCTCGTCGTAGGGCACCGGGTCGGAGTCCACCGGCTCCTGGGCCTCGCCGGCCTGCGACAGCGCCTTGGTGTCGCCCTCCATCTCCAGGTCCATGCGGATCTTGAACAGCCTCAGTGTCGGCAGCTGCCTGATGGACTCGGCGCCCGTGCGCGCCTGCAACACCTCAAGCGTCCCCTGCAGGCCAAGCGGTGAGTCCGGCGCTGTCGCGATCGTGAACCACATGTTGAATTCGTGGTTGCGGCGGTAGTTGTGCGAAACGCCGGGGTGGGAGTTGACGATCTTGGCCGCCTGCCAGAGCTTGTCGTCATCGATCTTGGCCGCCACGAGCATCGAGGCGTAGCCCAGGGCGCGCGTGTCGTATATGGGCGTGACCTGGCGAATGATCCGCCCGTCAACCAGGCGCGCCACCCGCGCCAGCGCCTCGTCCTCGGAGATGCCGGCCTGGCGCGCCACCTCGGCGTAGGGACGGCGGGCGATCGGAAACGCGCCCTGCATCAGGTTCAGGAGCTTGCGGTCGGAATCGTCAAGCGGGATCGCCGCGCCGTCCTTGCGGGTGCGCAGCTTGGGTACAGCGGCAGATGTGGGAGTGGGGGCGGTCACGTGGCCAGCCAGCGCGCCGCGTCGGCGGCGTGGTAGGAGATTACGATGTCAGCGCCCGCGCGGCGCAGCCCCGTGAGGATCTCCAGCACAGCCTGACGCTCGTCCAGGTACCCAGCGGTGGCAGCGGCCTTGACCATCGCATACTCGCCGCTGACGTTATATGCCGCCACTGGCAGCCCCGTCCGGTGCTTTACCGCTGCGATCAGGTCGCCGTAGGCCAGGGCAGGCTTGACCATCACCATGTCCGCGCCCTCCTCGACATCCAGCGCCGCCTCGCGGACCGCCTCGCGTCCGTTGGCGGGATCCAGCTGGTAGGAGCGTCTGTCGCCGAACGCCGGCGTCGAGCCGGCGGCCTCACGGAACGGCCCGTAGAAGGCCGAGGCGAACTTCGCCGAGTACGCCAGGATGCCCACGTCGCTGTGGCCGTCGGCGTCGAGCTCTGCGCGAATCGTCCCCACGCGGCCGTCCATCATGTCCGAGGGTGCCACCAGGTCGGCGCCGGCGCGAGCGTGGCTGGCCGCCACCTGCCCCAGCAGCTCGAGCGTGGCGTCGTTGTCGACGGCGCCGTCGGCGCGCAGCACACCGCAGTGGCCGTGGTCGGTGTACTCGCACAGGCACACATCGGTGATCACGACCAGCTCCGGCAGCGCGGCCTTCAGCGCCGAGACCGCCAGCTGTACCACTCCGTCGTCGTCCCAAGCGCCCGAGCCTTCCGCGTCCTTGTCACCCGGGACGCCAAACAGCATCACCGCTGCCACCCCCAGGTCCGCCAACGATCGCGCCTCCTCCACGACGGCTGTCAGAGACAGACGCTGGACTGAAGGCATGGTCGAGATCGCTTCGCGGCCCTGCGGCGCCGAGGCAGCCGCCTCGGAGACGAACATCGGCGCGACCAGGCGCCCGGCCGAAAGCTCGGTCTCGCGCACCAGGCCTCGCAATGACGCCGTTCGACGCATGCGCCGCATGCGGGTCTGGGGAAAGGCCACCCGCCCAGGATATCTCCGGCAACCGGCTGCCTCCGCGGCGCCGGTAGCGGCCACGCCGGCCCGCTGCAGCGGCGCAGACGCGCCGCGCGCCGTCTACAGCAGCGGCCCGGGGGCCCTGTCCCAGGCCTCCAGCGCGAGATGCTTGCGCAGGTACAGCACCGTCTCGCGCAGCACCGCAACCACGGGCAGGGCGATCAGGGCGCCCACCACGCCGCGGATCTCCAACCCCATCAACAGCGCGAACAGCACGACCAGCGGGTTGACACGCAGCGTGCGACCGAAGATCTGCGGCGCCACCACGTGGCCCTCCAACTGTTGAAGGACCACAAACAGAAGCGTGACCCAGAGGGCGGTTATGGGCTTGGTGAAGAGGGCCACGACCACCGCGGGCGCGGCGCCCAGGAACGGGCCCAGATAGGGCACAAGCTCCATGAACGCGTAGAAGGTGCCGAACGCCAGCGCGAACTTGCGGCCGTCGGGAAAGATGCCCAGCACGCCGAAGATGTACAGGCCCACACCCGTGGTGGTGCCCATCAACAGGCTGAACAGCAGCTGCCCGCCGACATAACGCGACACGGCTCGCTGCACGAGCGTTGGGAAGTCGTCATTGCGGTCGCCGCTGGCCTGGGCCTGGCGGCCGCCGGGAACGATCGCGCGCACCAATCGGCCGATGCGATCGCCGTAGACGAGCATGTAGACCGAGACCACGAACACGACCACGAGGTCAAACAGCGCACCAGCAGCCTTGGTCAGGACTTCCCCGCCAAACTCAGCGATCTTGGACGAGCTCTTTACGAGCTTGCCGCCCAGCGTCTGCAACGCCGTCTTGCCCTGCGTTTCGATCTGTACGTGAAAGCCAGCGTCGTTGAGGCTGTGCTGCAGTTCGGAGAGCTCGCGGTTGGCGGTTTGGATGATGTGCGGCACGTTGTGCGCGAACTTCTGGGCCTGCGTAGCGATAGGGTGGGCCAGCAGGTATCCCACCGCCGCAACGGCCACGAAGAAGCCGACGTAGACCGACAGGACCGCCAGCCCGCGGCGGACCCCGGCACGGTGCAGCAGGCCCACCGCAGGATTGAGGATCAGTGCGATCAGTGCCGCAACGATGAACATCATCACGACCTTGCCCGCTGCCCGTACCAGCACCCAGCTAGCCAGCAGGGCCATGGGCACGAGCGCCAGCTGTAACCAGCGCGGCACCAAAACGGTCACTGCACCCGAATGCGTCTCACCGGGCAGTTGCGGCTCGCTGCCACCCTGCTCGGGACCGCCCGGGTCAGGCGGCGACGCGGCCGGTTGGGAGCCCTCTTCCTCGGGCTCACTCATCGCACTTGCCCCATGGCGGGAGTGTGACGGGCGGCCCAGTCGGAGCCTGCGCCCCGGGCGCATGGGCCATGCCTGACCACCCCGCCGGCGGGGACGCCCCGATCGGGCCCGGCGAGGTGCTCACGGCTACCGCTACGGGCCCGGGCGCGGGCGCGGGCGCGGGCGCCAGGATCCTGTTCGTGGGGGACGTGGTCGGTGGTGCCGGGCGGCGTACGCTGCTTTCGCTACTGCCAGGGCTGCGCGAGCGACACGACCCCACGTTCGTGGTGGTAAACGGCGAGAACATCGCGGGCGGCCTGGGGATAACGCCGAAGATCGCCGACGAGCTGCTGGGAGCGGGCGTGGATGCGATCACGCTGGGCAACCACGCCTACCACCGCCGCGAGATCATCCCCTACCTGGAAAACCAGCCGCGGATGATTCGGCCTGTCAACTACGTTCACAGCCAGCCTGGCCGTGGCACGTGCGTGGTGCAGAGCCCCGGCGGCCTGCGGCTGGGCGTGATCAACGTCTCCGGGAATCTCTTCATGCGCGCCGGCCACCCGGCCTTCAGCGAGGTCGACCGAGCGGTCCGGGAGCTTGGGGATGTGGACCACATCCTGGTGGACTTCCACGCGGAGGCCACCAGCGAGAAGATCGCCATGGGCTGGCATCTGGACGGCAGGGTCAGTGCAGTCGTGGGCACCCACACCCACGTGCCCACGGCCGACGCACGGGTGTTGCCAGGCGGCACGGCGTACATCACCGATGTGGGCATGACAGGCGCGCGCGGTGGGGTCATCGGCGTCGATCGCGAGAAGGCAATCGCCGGCTTTTTGACCCAAATGCACACCCATCTGGACCCCGCCTCCGAGGACCCCTGGCTGATGGGCGTGCTGATCGGCTGCTCCCAGCGGCTGCGTGCCGACACGATCGAGCAGCTGCTCGTCCCGGCGGCGTCCTGACCGACGGTCGGGCCGTGCAGGCCGCGCTCTCGCCGTGCCAATCGCGGGCTAGCCGCCGCGCAGCGATCGTGGCGCCGGCGGGCGCTCAGCGAAGATCCGGGAGTGTGACGCCGAAGTGCTCGGTGACCATGTGCGCCACGTCGCGGATAGCCCACTGCCCCGGCTCGGGTGTCGGTGGATCGATGCCGCACATGATTAACCCCGTCAGCGAATCCTCGGCATCCAGCGCACCGTGGGAGCCCCCGCCGGGGTGTGCCTGGCCTCCCCAGTCGTAGAACTCGTAGCCGGGCGCCGCCGACATCAGCACCTCGCCGGCGTTTGCGCACGTCAGCGCCGACCACAGCCGCGACAGCGCATCGGGATAACGCGGCGCGTGCAGAACCTGGTCGCTGACCTCGATGCCAAGGACCGACAGATCGCCGTCCAGATTCCAACTGCACCCGCGCAGATCGCTCAGCGGTCCGCCAGGTGCAAAACGCAGCTGGGAACCGTCGGGCAGACAGACGACGCCCTCACCGGTGCGCCGGTCGCGGTCGCCTTCAAACCAGGCCACCAGCTCAACCCCCTCGGTGGCCCGCGCGATCTCGATCACCCGTGCGCGTACGGCGGCGGGGTCCGGGACGTCAAGCACATAGACCATGGCGGCGCGCTGGGAGGGACATACGGCGATCGCGGCTCCCTCGGGGTCCTCGCGGGGGCCCGCAACGCCGACCTCGACCAGCGCGCCGAGTATGTCCACGGCATCGGTAACGCGGGCCTGAGCATGGTCGCCCAGCACGATCACGGCATAGCGCTCCAGTAGCGCCTCCACGCCCCCCGCGACCTCGGCAAGGCGCGCCAGCTGGAGGTCGGCCTTGGCCAGCGAGTGCACCTGGGCGTCGGGCCCGTGCTTGTGGGAGTACCAGTCGTTGTCGGGCAGCGACAGGAGCAGGAAGTCGGCAAGGTTGTGTTCCACCAGATAGGCGCCAACGCAACCGGAGTGCCTGTCGCGGATGCCTGGCATACCCAGCACGGAACTGCACGGGGCGGGGCGGCTGGCGAAGATGTCGGCGTAGAAAAGCTCGCGGGGACCCATCACGGGGTGGCGCGCAAAGGGCGCCGCCAGCCGAGTCAGCCACCCGTCGCGCCGTGGCTCATGCCGGTGGCGGCCACGGTAGATCAGGTAGGTGGTGCACGCCGTGGCAATGCCTGCGTCGTCCAGCGCCTCAAACGCCGTGAGCGTCGCGGGCGACAGGTGGGCGCCATTGAGGTTGTAGACCGTGTCGGTCAGCTGCGCCGCGATGCCAAAGCGCTGCGAGGCCCGCAGACTTGAGCCGTACTCCACGTAGCGGCCCTGTGACCGGTCATACCAGTTCATCCCCGGTACTCCGTGACGATCCGGCCCTACCCCCGTCGTGATCGAAGCGGCGCACACAGGTGTGACGGAGGGGAACGCCGCCACGCAGCTGTCGACGTAACGCCCGCGCTCGATCAGGGTCCCAAGCGTGGGCGCCAGGCCGTCGGCAACAGCACGCTCGAGCGCCGCAGGGGCCATGGCGTCGATGACGCACAGGATCAGCCTGGAAGGGGTCGCTGGGGTGGGGTTGGGCGGGCCCACGTCAGGCGCCCGCCGGCTGCGCGCGAAGGCGACGTTGCAGTGTGGGCGTCCTGGGCGCGTTCATGGCTTCCTGCGCTACCGTGGCAAGGGCCATGACGATAGAAGAACCGCCCGCCGGAGCGGCGCCCAGCAGGCGCTCGCGCACGCGCCACACCAGCCGCGAGCTGAAGCGATACGAGGCCTTGTTTGCGGCCCGCACCCGCCACATGCGCTCCTCGGCGATGCGTGACATGTTCGCGCTGACCGAGCGCCCCGAGGTGATCTCCCTGGCCGGCGGACTGCCGGACACCTCCACGTTCGCCCCCGAGCTCTTTGCCAAGCTCATGGACAAGGTGGGCGCGACCGAAACGGCGCGAGCGCTGCAGTACGGGCCCACCGAGGGCATGCACGTGACGCGCAGGTGCATCGTCGAGGTGATGGCCGCCGAACAGACGATGGTGGCGCCGGAGGACGTGATCGTCACCACCGGCGGACAGCAGGTGATCGATCTGGTGTGCAAGGCACTGATCGATCCCGGCGACGTGATCGTGGCCGAGGCGCCCACCTATCCCGGCGCGGTGCCGGCCTTCTCGGCGTATGAGGCCGACGTCGTGCAGATCGCCACCGACGACGACGGTCTACCCATCGACAGACTCGAGCATGTGCTCGACGAGCTCGAGTCCAAAGGCCGGCGGCCCAAGCTCATCTACACGATCCCCAACTTCCAGAACCCCGGCGGCGTGACGATGTCGCTGGAGCGCCGGCAGCAGCTTGTGGCGCTCGCGCGCGCGCGCGAGCTGCTCGTGCTGGAGGACAACCCATACGGTCTGCTTCGTTACGAGGGCCAGGCGCTGCCCACGCTCTACTCGCTGGACGCCTCGACCACCGGTCGTGGGGGAGCGTCGGACTTTGTCATCTATCTGGGCACCTTCTCAAAGATCCTCTCGCCCGGGGTCCGACTGGGCTGGGCGGTCGCGCCGCGGCCGGTGCTGGAGAAGCTCAACCTTGGTAAGCAGGGTGCCGACCTGTGCTCCTCATCGGTCACCCAGCTGTTCGTGTCGGCGTACTTCCAGGAACGCTCCGCCGACGGCCAGCCGGCATGGCGTCAGTACGTCGACTCACTGAAGGGTCTCTACCGCGGGCGGCGCGACGTGATGTTCGAAGCCTTGGCAGAGCACTTCGGCGAGGGCGCCACCTGGACGCACCCGCAGGGCGGGCTGTTCATCTGGGCGACGCTGCCGGACTACATCGACACCACAGACCTCCTTGCGCGCAGCCAGGAGCGCGTGGCGTTCGTTCCGGGCCGCGCGGCATACATGAACTCAAGCGGTGGGCAGAGCTCCATGAGGCTGAACTTCGCGGGATCGACCGAGCAGGACATCCGTGAGGGGGTGCGCCGCATCGGCGAGGCCATGGGCGGCGGTAGGGGCCTGTTCGGAGCGCTCACCAGATCGCGCGGGAGCACTTCCAAGGCCGTTGACCAGCACCCCGAAGCACGGCCCTCGGGGTCCACCGCCGGTCCCGGCGCGGGCGGCCGCCGGGACGAGGGCGCCGGCCAGGACGAGGCCCTGGCGAACGTGGTGGAGCTGCCGACAGGGCGCAAGGACAACTCCCGCAGGCGCACGAGCCGATGAGCACACGCGTAGCCGTACTGAAGGGCGGACACTCGCTGGAGCGCCAGATCTCGCTGCGCTCAGGCGCGCAGGTGGAGGACGCGCTTGAGCGCCTCGGCCACGACGTGGTGCCGATCGATGTGGGCAACGATCTGGTGCCCACGCTGCTGGCGGCCGCACCCGAGGCTGCGTTCATCGCCCTGCACGGGCGCGACGGCGAGGACGGCACGGTCCAGGCGCTGCTTGAGGCCATGGGCATCCCCTACACGGGTTCGCGACCGGCGGCGTGCATGTGCTGCACCGACAAGGCGCTCGCCAAGCACCTGATGGGCCAGGCGGGGATCCCCACGCCCGAATTTCACGCCTTCCGTGAGCACTCAATCGGAGTCTGGGACGTGGCGAGCGCCCTACCCGCGGTGCAGGACCAACTCGGCTTTCCCATGGTCGTCAAGCCGGCGACCCAGGGATCGGCGCTGGGCGTCAAGTTCGCACGCACCAGCGAGGAGCTGCCGAGCGCCATCGTGGGCGCCCTGTCGTATGACCGCAAGGTGATCCTGGAGCGATACGTGCCGGGGAGAGACCTTGCGGTGTCGGTCATCGAAGCCCCCGACCTGCGCGCGCTGCCGGTCGTTGAGGCGGTGCCCAGCGAGAAGAACTTCTACGACTTTGAGGCCCGCTACCAGATCGGGCGCACCAGATTCGTCTGCCCCGCGGCGCTGGAGGAGTCGCTCACCGAGCGCGCTCAGGAGATCGCGCTGAGCGCCTACCGGCTGCTGGGCTGCCACGGGTTCGCGCGCGTGGACCTGATGCTCGCCGAGGGCTCAGATGAGATGACCGTGATTGAGGTCAACGTGGTCCCCGGAATGACCGAAACGAGCCTGCTGCCACAAGCTGCGGATGCCGCGGGTATCGGCTTTGACGAGCTCGTCGAGCTGCTGCTGGCGAGCGCGTTTGCGCAGCACCGGCGCCAGCCAGTACCCAGCTGAGCGGGACGGGCGGGCGACCGCCGGCCGTCAGGAGTTGCCGGCCGCGAAGTCCTCCGGGGAGACCTCGTCGAGAAACTCCTTGAACTTCTCGATCACCTCCTCGCTCTCCTCGACCTCGTGCTCGAATTCGATCGCCGACTCGGCGATGACCTCCTCGGCGGCATAGATTGGCGCCCCCGAGCGGACGGCCAGGGCGATCGCGTCGCTGGGCCGAGAGTCGATCTCAAGCTCGCGGCCGTTGACGCGCAGCGTGATCGAGGCAAAGAAGGTGTTCTCGCGCAGCTCGGTGACCGCGACCTGCGTGCATTTGACGTCCAGCTCGCCGAGCACATGACAGAGCAGGTCGTGGGTCATCGGCCTCGGGGTGTCGGCCCCTTGGAGCTTCATCAGAATCGAAGCAGCCTCGGGGTGGCCGATCCAGATTGGGAGGAACTTGTTGCCGTCCACGGTCTTCAGCAGCACGATCGGCTGCTTGCCGACCATGTCGAAGCTCACGCCGTAGATGACCATCTCCTGCACGAGTCAGCTCTCCTGAGGAGGGGAGGAGTCCGAGTATACGTCGAGCTTGAAGCTCCAAAGCTTGTTGCCAACGAAGTTCGCGGGGGTCGCGACGGCCAGCGCGATCACCTGGCCCACGAGCTTGTCCATGCCCCCGGATTCCACCAGTACGCTGAGCACGACCAGGTCAACGGCAAGCGCCATCAGGCTGACCGCAAGGAAGCGGAGCGCCTGGTGATGAGCCACGCCTTCGCGTGCCTTGAACGTCCAGTGCCGGTTCCAGTAGAAGTTGCTGCCCGCAGCGATGATCCACGAGGCGGCCGCAGCGGCCTGGTAGGCGATTCCAACGTGCTTGTACGCGAGACGGTAGATGACCAGGTTGATCGCGAACCCGCTGGCGCCGACAATGCAGAAGCGCATCAGCTGGAGCCAGTTCTGGGGATGACGCATCCCGTGCAGCAGCCGCATGTGCAGCGCCGGGGAGGGAGTGGGCAGCGGCTTCACTGGAGGCTCGGGCGCAGTGGCAACGGCGGCCGACACGTCACCGGCCGAGACACTCGCGGCGCGGATCTGCACCGTCGTGGCGTCGTCTTGCATTAGTGAAGGTTAGCTGTCTGAGGCCTGCCGGAGCGGCATGAGCAGCCGTGAGCGACCACCCTCTTGGCCCGCCGGCGGCGCCAAGCGCCACCTGCCGGACGGCCGTGCAGGTGCGCCGGCCAGAAGGGGCTCTCGCTAGCATGGAGCAGGGTGATTGCCCGCGCGAATACCGGCCGCGTCCGGCGGCTCGTGCTGGCGGGTGTCGGCGCTGTGGTGCTGGCGGCAGGGGTTGCCACAGCCGTAGTGGCCGGATCGGGTGGCGCCCACC
>CAJCIJ010000039.1 GCA_903970315.1 Actinomycetota bacterium | reverse complement strand
GAGCCGCCGGTGCCGCCCAAGGCCCACGGCAAGAGCGTCGCCAGGTCGAGCGCGGTGGGTTTGAATTCGAGCTGGCCCATGACGCGCCGGTTCCCTTGCCGCAAGAGCGCGATGTCGTGGGACCGGGTGCCCCGGTTCTCGTTGCAGTCGATGAATTGTTCATCCACGGCGAGCGTGCTGCGGCCGAAGTTGAAGCGCGTCGTGGCAGAGGAGCCCGTGCCGACCCCCAATTGGCCGGCGTCTCCATAAACGGGTACTGGCATGTCTCACCCCTCAAACGGGCCGCAACTCTCTGCTGCGTGGCCGCAGCAGCAGGGCCGAGTAGAAAATCTGGTCGTTGTTCTGCAACTCCGGCACGATGACGTTTTGCGGGGCGACCGGCGTCGTCACGGTGGACGGGACGCCGGGGACGCGCTGCTGGCGCAAGTTCAGGAACAACTGCCAGCGCCACCAGAGATTCCTGGCCAGATTCGCCTGGGGCCCGGTGTTGTTGTCGATCAGCGCTACCACCGTGGGGTATTCGACGGTATCGGCGTTGGCCTCAATGTCCACGGTCGCTTCCGCTGTCCACGGGAAGATGGCGATCCCCGGCCGCGTCAGCAGCACGGTAATCGCGTCCTTGCCCGTCCAGCACAGTTGCACGCGCTGCGCAAGCGGCGTCGCGCCTTCCAGGGCCGCGAACAGGTTCAGGGCCCAGAGCCGCTGTTGAAACGCGACCATGCAGGCCCAGTGCGGCGCCACGGCGCTTTCATTGGTCAGGCTCTGGCAGAACGGCGGCGTATAGACGCCGGCCCCGTTGACCGTGCCGGACGCGGTCCAGAAGTAGCTGCCGGTGCCGGACGCCGTGACTGGGATCGCGCCGTTGCCGGTTCTCGTGCCGCCAAGGGTCCAGGCGGTGTTGCTTTCCAGCACACTGAGGGGCTGATAATACACCGTGAGCGGCGTGCCGCTGTCGGCTCCGCTCACGGTGGCCACGCCGCCGCTGCCATTGCCAGCATCCGCCACCGTGAGCGTCAGCATGTCGTCACAGCCCCAATTGTTTCGCGTGGTCAAGAACCACGACTTCGCCGATCGCTTCGGCCGCGTCGGCACTCACGCCCAGGAACTCACGGGCGGGTATCGTGCGCGTTCCCAATCGGTGCCATTGACCGCGCACCGTGCCGTCGTGTCCAAAGATGCTCCCCGCGTCGATCTCAATGCGAATCCCGCCCGGTATGCCCACCACCTCCGCAACGCCTGCGGCAGCGGCAGCGTTCTGCATCAGCACGCCCCAATCGACCAGCGGCTTATCCTTGCCCCTGGAATTACGGCGTGGTTTTCGCAGAGGCTGCCAGGGCAGCCCGTCCGGGTCATGACTGCCCGCGAAATTCTCCTTCGTGTCCGCGCTGAGAATAACCCCAATGGTCGCCTGGCACGCCTCGGAAGGCGCGTAGGTCACGACGGCTTGCGCCGTGTCTTCCAGAAGGTCCGCGAGCGCCTCGAGCGTCATGAGTTCACCAGGGTAAGCCGCACAGGTCGATACTCTTCCGGGGCGTCTTCTTCAGCGGCAGTACCATCACGGTCTGCGGCAGCGGCCGGCTACAGCGGAAAGCGCCGTCCCATGGCGCAAAACCCAGCCGTTCGTAGAAGCCGCACAGTTCGCCGTCGCAACACAGCAGGACAAAGTCGACTCCCCGTTCGCGCAGCAGTACCACGGCTTGCCCCACGGCGGTCGTCGCCAGTCCCAGCGAGCGGTAATGCTCCGCCGTCCGTACTCCACAGACGCCGCCGATGCTGGCGGCCAGCTCGTCGCAGTAGCCGCTGCGCCCTACGACGCCGGCGTGGGCGCGGGCCAGACCCGTCTCGCTCCAGGCGACGACGTGCGTTTCGGGATAAGCCCAGCGCTGGCGGGCGCCGTGTTCATACGAGTCGGCGAGCAGCGTCCATAAGGACGTGTGCTGCGCGGGCGTCAGGTCTTTGGCGTCGACGATGGTCATGGGTCCAGGATGTCCCGGAAGCGACAGTCTCTCGGTTCGTAGAAAGCGCCGCGCGGCCCGAACTCCGTCCCGCGCCCGATGCGTCCCGTCATCACCTGTCCCGGGGCCACGAGTCCCGGCTCGGTAAAGACGCCGCCGATGAACACGGCCACGCCGGCGAGTTGCTTGAAGCGGTTGAGCGAAGCACCGGCGAGGTCGGCCCGGTCGCTGGCGTTCAGCGCGTAGTAGAGCGCCATGTCGCGTTCAAAGCTCGCACCCTCGTCCCACGCCTGAATCTGCGCCAGCGTGAAGCCGCGCTGCACCAGCGCGCCGACGATCTCCTGATAGGCGCGGGCCTGGCCGTCGAGCGCCAGACTCGTCCAGAACGACCCCAATCCATTGGGGTCGGTGTGCAGCCGCGACGCCAGTGCCGACAGGATGAAGGGGGCATCGTTGAACAAGAGGAGTTACTCCGCGAGGACCTTGGCGCGGTGCGGTGTCTTGACTGGCGCCGCTGTCTTTTCTAATTCCGCCACCCTTAGCGTGAGCGCCTTGACGCTGCGCTCCAGGAATAACACGCGCTGGTCGGTGGCACCGGCGTAGTCGAGGGGGTCGCCCA
>CAJCIJ010000038.1 GCA_903970315.1 Actinomycetota bacterium | reverse complement strand
TAGAGGCTCATCAGGTGGATCGCGGGCAGGTAGGGCTTGGTCTGGATCCCCTGGCTGCCCAGCGCTGCGATCACGCCGGTGCGGTCGCACCCGCGAGGCAGGGTTACGACGAAGACAAACCAGCCGCGTCGCGCGTCGCCGCTATCGGCGCAAGGCAGCGTCAACCCCTCGGGCCCCTGCGGGAGCCTGTGGGCCGCGGCGGTGAAGGCCTGACGGTAGGCCTCGGCGGCGCGGCCGCGACCGGCGAGCATCTCCTCCAGGCGCTCCATCTGTGCCAAGCCAAGGGCGCACGCGAGCTCGGAGAGGCGGTAGTTGAATCCCAGCCGATCGTGGTCTAACCAGTCCATGTTCGGAGCTCGCCCCTGGTTTCGCTCGGAGTCGATCCGCTGCTTGACGGCGGGGTCGGCCGTGGTGACCATCCCCCCCTCCCCGGTTGTCAGCTGCTTGTTGGCGTAGAAGCCAAAGACCGCGGGGTGGCCGCGTGCGCCGATGGGCGTACCGTCGTCGTAGCGGCCCCCGAGAGCCTCGCAGGCGTCCTCGACGACCGCCAGACCGTGCGCCCCGGCGGTCTCCTCAAGCGCAGCCATGTCGGCGGGGTAGCCGAAGATGTGCACTGGCAGCAGTGCACGCGTCCGCTCGGAGACAGCAGCCGCGACGGCCTGCGGATCCAGGTTCAGTGTCACCGGATCGATGTCCACGAACACAGGGGTGGCGCGCTCGTAGAGCACCACGTTCGCCGAGGCCACGAACGAAAACGGCGTCGTGATGACCTCGTCACCGTCGCTGACTCCGCTGGCGCGCAGCGCCAGGTGCAGGCCGGCGGTGCCGCTGGATACGGCGCTGGCGTGCGCCACGCCCAGGTGTGCCGCAAAGGCCTGCTCGAACGCCGGCAGCGTCGGGCCGAGTGAGAGCTGGCCGCTGGCGATGGCCGCTGCAACGGCACGCTGCTCTCGCTCGCCCAGAACAGGACGAGCGAGAGGGATGGGGTCGCTCATCGGCGCGAGCGGCCGGAGCCGGTCGCCTTGGCCTTGGCGGAGCCCGTCGTCTTGGCCCGGCCCGCCCCGTTGGCGCCGGCCTTGGCGGAGCCCGTCGCCTTGGCCCGGCGGGCGCCGGCCTTGCCCGGCTGGACCTTGTACTCAAGCGCATCCACGAGCGCCTGCCAGGAGGCGGCGACCACGTTCTCGCCGACGCCAGTCGTGCCCCAGGTCGACTGACCGTCGGCGCTGTCGATGTGCACGCGCGTGACGGCCCCGGTGCCGGTGCCGTGGCTTGTCTCAAGCAGGCGCACCTTGTAGTCGATCAGCTCGACGTCGGTCAGCCCGGGATAGAACTCGGTGATGGCGTCGCGCAACGCCCGGTCCAGGGCGTTTACCGGCCCGTTGCCCTCGGCAGTGAGCACGTAGCGCTGGTCGTCGTGCCAGAGCTTGATCGTCGCTTCAGTGTCCACGTGGCCTTCGGCGTTCTGCTCGACGAGCACCCGCCAGGACTCCAGCCGAAACAGTGGCTCATAACGCCCGGCCTCCTTGCGCATGAGCAGCTCAAAGGAGGCATCGGCGCCGTCGAACTGAAAGCCCTCGTGCTCCAGCTCCTTGACGCGGGCGAGCACCCGCTTGACGAACGTCTCGCCGCCGGCGTCGCCGGCGACCGCGATCCCGGCTGCGGCGGCCTTCTCGGTGATGGCGGCGCGCCCCGAGAGCTCTGAGACCAGCAGCTCGGTGCCGTTTCCCACAACCTCCGGGGCGATGTGCTCAAAGGTGGCCGGGTCGGCACGTACCCCGGAGGCGTGCATACCGGCCTTATGCGCGAATGCGTGCCTGCCCACGTATGGCTGGGAGGGATCCGATGCACGGTTGAGCAACTCGTCGATCAACCGCGCCGTGTCGGTGAGGCGGGCCAGCTGCTTGGCGGTCAGCACGCGATGGCCCATCTTCAGCTGCAGGTCAGCGATGATCGTGATCAGGTTTGCGTTGCCCGTGCGCTCGCCAATCCCGTTGATGGTGCCCTGAACCTGCGTGGCGCCGGCTTCGACGGCCACCAGGGTGTTGGCCACTGCGCAGCCGGAGTCGTTGTGGGTGTGGATCCCCAGTGCGACCTCGGGCAGAGCGTCGCGCACCGCCGCCACCACCTCGCGCACGCGACCGGGCAGCGAGCCGCCGTTTGTGTCACACAGGACGAGGCGCTCGGCGCCGGCCTCCGCAGCGGCCCGCAGCGTTGCCAGCGCATAGTCGGCGTCCAGCGTGAAGCCGTCAAAGAAGTGCTCGGCATCAAAGAACACGCGCTTGCCGCGGCCGGCCAGAAACGCCACGGAGTCGGCGATCATCGCCAGGTTCTCGCGCCGCGAGGCGCGCACGACCTTCTCGACGTGCAGCACAGAGCTCTTGCCGACAAGCGTGCACAGCGGCGCAAAGGAACCCGCAAGCACCGCCAGCCCGGCGTCCTTGGTTGCCGAGGTGCCGCGACGGCGGGTCATGCCGAAGGCGACGATCTGGGAGTGGCGCAGGCGCTGGTCGGCGAGCATCCCGAACAGCTCGAGCTCCTTGGGGTTTGACGAGGGGAAGCCCGCCTCGATGTAGCCGACGCCGAGCTCGTCGAGCTTTGCCACCACGCGCAGCTTCTCCTGAGCGGTCAGGCTCATACCGGCGCCCCCCATGCCGTCACGCAGGGTGGCGTCGTACAGCTCGATTTTGCTCATCTCAACCGGTAGCGCTTGCGTCCGCGGTCGCCGTGCCGGGCGCTGCGGGCTCGCTGGGCGCCGAGTCGGCAGGCTCAACCACGTCAAGCCACTCGTGGTAGCGCGGTGTGCGCCCGTAGATTGCGTCCTCGAAGGCGGCCAGCAGCACATTGGTGATCTCGCCGGGCTTGCCCGAGCCGATCACGTGGTCGTCGATCTCGCGCACGGGCACAAGCTCGGCAGCGGTGCCCGACATGAACACCTCGTCGGCCAGGTACAGCTCAGCGCGGGCGATGCTGCGCTCGACGACCGAATAGCCGAGATCGCGGGCGATCTGGATCACCGAGCGCCGCGTGATCCCGTCCAGTATCGAGTTGTGCTGGCCCGGCGTGACGATCTCGCCGTCGCGTACGACGTAGATGTTCTCGCCGGTGCCCTCGCAGACGTGGCCGGCGTCGTCGAGCAGGATCGCCTCTTCATAGCCGGCCTTCAGCGACTCGATCTTGGCAAGCACGTTGTTGAGGTACTGGCCCGAGGCCTTGGCGTGCGGGATCAGCGACTGGGGGCTGATGCGCCTCCAGGAGGAGACCTTGGCGCGGATGCCCGTGTGCTTGCCCTCCTCACCCAGGTATGCGCCCCACTCCCAACAGGCCAGCGTGACGTCCACGGGGGCCTCCAACGGGTTCAGGCCCATGGTGCCGTAGCCACGATTTACGATCGGCCGGATGTAACACGAGCGCAGTCCGTTTCTGACCACAAGCTCGCGGGCTGCGGCGCGGAGCTGCTCCACCGTGAAGCCCACGGGCATGTAGTAGAGCTCCGCGGAGCGCAGCAGTCGCTCCAGGTGCTCGACGTTGCGGAAGATCGCCGGCCCGATGGCGGTCTCATAACAGCGCATGCTGTCGAACACGCCCGTGCCGTAGTGCAGCCCATGTGTGAGCACGTGGACCTTGGCGTCCTCCCAGGGCACGAACCTGCCATTCATCCAGATGACCTCAGTCGGCTTCACGTGCGCTTTCCCTTGTCGGTTTCAGAGACGGTCGAGCACGAGCCGCGTGGCCTGTTCTGTGCCTGCGTCGCCCCCCAGATCGGGCGTGCGCAGCCCCGCGTCAAGTGCGCCCTCGACCGCCGATTCTACCGCTGAGGCCTCGGCGTTCATGGCAAGGCCGTGGCGCAGCATGAGCGCCGCCGACAGGAACATCGCCAGCGGGTTGGCCACGCCGCGCCCGGCGATGTCCGGAGCCGACCCGTGCACCGGCTCAAAGAGTCCGGGGCCTGCATCACCCAATGACGCGCTGGGCAACATCCCGATCGAGCCGGTGAGCATTGCGGCCTCGTCGGAGAGGATGTCGCCGAACATGTTCTCGGTCAGGATCACGCCGAAGTGCCCGGGTGCTGAGACCAGCTGCATCGCGGCGTTGTCCACGAGCACGTGCTCAAGCTCGATCTCGGAGAACTCCTCGGCGTGCACGCGCGTCACCACCTCGCGCCACAGTCGCGAGGTCTCAAGCACGTTGGCCTTGTCCACGCTTGAGACCCGGTTGCGGCCCAGCGAGAACGCGCGCCGCGCGATCCGCTCGATCTCGGCCACCGAGTACTCACAGAGGTCCGAGGCGCCGTCGGGGGTGCGGGTCTTTGAGCCGAAGTAGATGCCCCCGGTCAGCTCGCGCACCACGATCAGGTCCACCCCTTCGATCCGCTCGGGCCGCAGCGGCGAGGCGCCATAGAGCGCGCGCAGCGGCCGCACGGGACGAAGGTTGGCGTAGAGCCCCAGACCCTTGCGCAGGCCCAGCAACCCCTGCTCGGGCCGCGGAGCGTGGGGGTCTGTCGTGTCCCACTTGGGGCCGCCGACGGCTGCCAGCAGCACCGCGTCGGCCTGCCGGCATGCGGCCAGGGTCTCGTCGGTCAAGGCTGTCCCGTGCGCGTCGATCGACGCCCCGCCGAAAGCGTGCTCCTCGAACTGGAAGTCGCCCAGGGCGTTCAGAACCTCCAGGGCGGGCGCCATGATCTCGGGCCCGATCCCGTCGCCGGACAGCGTGACTATTCGGTGCGCCATGGTCGCGCCAGCCTACCCGCGTGTCTGCCTGCCCGACTTCAGGCCGCCGTGGCGTCGATGTTCAGGCGCACATAGTCGAGGGTCAGCGGCGAGCCGGCCTCGGCCAGAACCTCGTCGATGAACGCACGCCCGAGCTCATCTGCGGCCTCAGGGGGCGCCGCCCTGCGCAGCCAGTCGGAGTGGTAGTTCAGCAGCACGGTCTCAGTGAAGGTGCGAGCGTCGGCGGGCACGGTGGGCTTATCCTCCAGCCAACAGGAGATCGAAGCAAAGCCGGCGCTTGCCAGGCGCGTCGCGGTGTCCTTGGGTCCCGCGTAATGCCAGGGCGCGGGCATAGCGGCCAGATACTCGGCGTAGGGACTGCGGCCGGCAACCTCGTCGGCCAGCGTTCGGAAGGCGTCGATGTTGCCCTCTCCCCCGCACTGGGCCACCAGCCGGCCACCGGTGCGCAGCGCCGCGTGCAGGCGCTCAAAGAGCCGCTGATGGTCGTGGATGTGGTGAAAGACCGCGCAGGAGAAGATGGCATCGACGGGCTCGTCGAGCACCAGCTCGGTCAGGCTCTGGCAAACAAAGGCGGCGCGCGGGTCCGCGCCGAGGGTCCGGCGCGCGCCGTCGATCATGGCCTCCGAGGAGTCCACGCCGATCACGCGCCCCGACGGCAGGCTTTCGAGCAGCAGCGCGGTCACGCGGCCTGAGCCGCAGCCGGCGTCCAGTACGAACTCGTCCCCGGTCAGGCCCATACGCGCGATGATCTCGGCTGCCCACTGCTCTTGCGGGCTGCCGACGCGGTGGTAGGCCGCCGCGTCCCACTCCAGCGCCCGGGTGCTCACAGCGCCGTTGTCTGCGGCAACGCGGGGCCGCGCGCCTGGCGGGCAACCTCATAGGCGGAGATGTCGGGCTCGCTGCCGCCGAGCGTGACGCCGATGTCATCCAGGCCATCGAGCAGGCGCCTGCGGATCTCCTGGTCGATCTCGAAGCCCACGACCACCAAGCCGCCGTCATCGGCACCGGCCGTCGACACGTAGCGGACCTCCTGTGCGCGCAGGTCCACCTGGCCGGAGCCGGCCTGGGCGAGCGCGTGGCAGTGCTCGGCGGCCAGCACCACGGGCAGCAACCCGATCTTTGTGCAGTTGGAGTAGAAGATGTCCGCGAAGCTCGGCGCCACGATCGCCTGGAAGCCGTAGTCCTGAAGCCCCCACGGGGCGTGCTCGCGCGAGGACCCGCAACCGAAGTTTTCGCCGGTGACCAGGATGGGGTTGGCGGGAAGATCCCAGCCGTCCTCCTTGGCCCAGTCGTAGAACAGGAACTGGCCGAAGCCGGTCCGCTCCACGCGTTTGAGAAACTGCTTGGGCATGATCTGGTCGGTGTCGACGTTGGCGCGGTCCAGGTGGCTGACAGGCCCGCTGATGATCTCGATCGGTTGCATGGAGTCCTCCTAGGCCCAGTCGCGGATGTCGACGAAGTGTCCGGCGATCGCTGCTGCGGCCGCCATCTGTGGCGAGACCAGGTGCGTGCGCCCGCCGCGCCCCTGGCGCCCCTCGAAGTTGCGGTTTGACGTCGATGCGCAGCGCTCGGCGGGGGCCAGGATGTCGGGGTTCATCCCCAGGCACATCGAGCATCCCGCCACGCGCCAGTCAAATCCGGCGTCGCGAAAGACACGGTCAAGCCCCTCGGCCTCGGCCTGCGCCTTGACCTGCTGGGATCCGGGGACGACCATCGCGTTCACCGTGTCGGCGACCGTGCGGCCCTCGATCACGGCGGCCGCGGCGCGCAGATCGCCGATCCGCGAGTTGGTGCAGGAGCCGATGAAAACGCGGTCGATCGAGATCTCCTGCATCGGCGTGCCGGCCTCCAGTCCCATGTAGACCAGCGCCCGCTCGGCCTCCTCGCGCTCGGCTTCGGTGGCCATCTGCTGAGGGTCGGGCACGCGCTCGGTCACCGGCGCGACCATCCCGGGGTTGGTGCCCCAGGTGACCTGCGGCGAGATTGCAGAGGCATCGACTGAGACCTCGGTGTCAAAGCTCGCTCCGTCGTCTGTTGGCAACTCGCGCCAGCGCTCGATCGCCTCGGCCAGCTCGGCACCCTTGGGCGCCCCCGGCCTGTCGGTGTCGGTGAACCAGGCGTAGGTGGTCTCGTCGGGGGCGATCATGCCTGCCCGGCCGCCGCCCTCGATCGTCATGTTGCACACCGTCATGCGCCCCTCCATGCTCAGCGCCTGGATCGCCGGCCCGGCGTACTCGACCACATGGCCGGTCAGCCCGCCCACGCCGACCTGCCCGAGCGTGGCCAGGATCAGGTCCTTGGCGGTGACGCCGAAGCCGAGCTGGCCGTCGTAGCGGATGCGCATCGACTGGGGCCGGTGCTGGACCATGCACTGGGTCGCCAGCACGTGCTCGACCTCGCTGGTGCCGATCCCGAACGCGAGCGCGCCAAATGCGCCGTGCGTGGAGGTGTGTGAGTCGCCACAGACGATCGTCATCCCGGGCTGGGTCACGCCAAGCTCGGGACCGATCACATGCACGATCCCCTGGCGGGGGGAGCCCAGCGAGTAGACGGGAACGCCGAACTCTGCGCAGTTGGACTCAAGCGTCTGCACCTGTACACGGGAGAGCTCGTCCTTGATCTGCGCCGCCACCGGAGTGCCGTCGGTCGGGGTGTTGTGGTCGGCTGTGGCCAGCGTGCGGTCGGGCCGCCGCACGGTCCGACCGGCCAGTCGGAGGCCGTCAAATGCCTGGGGACTCGTCACCTCGTGGACGAGGTGCAGGTCGATGTAGATCAGCCCGGAGCCGTCGCCGCCAACCTCGTGGGCCTCCCAGATCTTCTCGAACATGGTCTTGCTCATCGACTCGGTCCTTTCAGCAGCGCCTAGCTGCGCCTCAGCCCGGCGGTGACCACGGCCAGAAAGACCGCCTCAACGTCGCCGGGATTCTCAAAATGGTGTGGCAGATCGGCGTCGAAGGTGACGCAGTCGCCGGTTGCAAGCTCGTGCCGTCGCCCGTCGCAGACCAGCGCCAGGATGCCGCGCTCGACCAGGGCGACCTCGCGGCTGCCGGGCTCGTGCATGGGCGGGTCATCAGGCCCTCCCGTGGCGCCCCCGGGCGCGAGCGTGTGGCGCGACAGCTCGGCACGCTGGCCTGGCCGGTCGGCCGTGAGCACCTCGGAGCGGTGGCTGCGACGCGGACCTCCGACGGTACGGCCGTGGCCGGCGCGTACGACCACCACCGCGCCGTCCTCATCCAGGCGCAACAGCTGTGACAGTCGCAGCTCGAGGCCCGATGCGATCCGGGCGGCGACCGTGAGCGTGGGGCTGGTCTCGCCGCGCTCGACCTGCGAGAGCATGGGCACGCTCACGCCGCTGCGGGCACTGAGATCGCGCAGCGACATGCCGGCCCCCTCCCGCAACGAGCGCACCCGTGCGCCCACGACCGCAGGCTGCACGCCCGCCGGCAGGGCCCCGGAATCATTGGCGGGCGGAGCGCTGCCATCGACGCCGCTGGTGAGCCGCGGCCCACCTTGGGTGCGCCGACTGGTTCGCGCGGGGCTGGGCTTTGTTGCCGCTACTGGCATACGACCGTACGTTATCACGGACAGGCGGTGCTTGCCAGCGTGCGGCCCGCCTTCCGCCGGGACGCAGCCGGCAGACCTCACCGGCCAATTCGACCGCCGGCCGACGGATATCGACGGCCGGCGGCTCAAACTGCCTCTCTAACTCACAGCCCCTGCGCCCTACTTCACAATCGTGAAGGCGATGCTTACCGGGCTTGACTGTGCTGTGTAATCCGTCGCGGTAAGCGCAACCGTGTAGCTGCCAGGCTTGAGTTTGTGCCCCTTGAACACGAGGCCTCCGAAGGAGAACTTGTCGGAGCCCGCGAGGGCAGTGCGCGTCATCGAGCCGGCTCCCACAGTGGTCTCGCACTTCCGTGCATGCCGGTGCTTGGACTTGCCCGCCACGCAGCGGTTGCCGACCTTGTGGCCTGACACCTGCTTGCTGAACGTCAGCGTCAGCGTTGACTGTTCATTCAGAGAGAACGAGAATGTGGTGCCAACGGGCGGCTTTCGCCTTGCGTGCCTGCGGCTGATCGTGGCCACGTTCGAGCTGGTGCGCCACCTCGACGGCGCCTCCTTCAGGCCCGTCAACACGGGGAGACCCTGCGGCGTGGTGAAGCTCTGATCCGCACCGTAGGTGGTGCCACCGGCATTTTCAGCCACCAGGCGGAAGTGATAGGTGGTGTACGGCGCGAGGCCACTGATGGCCGCTGTGGTCGCGGCACTGGTGAGCGACGCCGCGACGGCCGCATGGGCCGTGGAGGCGCCGTAGGCGGTGGTTGTGCCGTACTGGAAATAGCTGGAGCCAACAACTTCCGACAGCACCGCGCCACCGAGGGTGGCTGTGTTGGTGGTCAGAGCCGAGGCAGCAGCGGTGTTCGCAGCCGGGGCGGCGATCGTGGTCTCTTCGATGGCCAGCACAGCCGACCCGTTGGCCACGCCGCCGACGACAACCGCGTGGCCGTCTGGCAGCAGCGCGGCAGCAGCGCCGTCGCGTTCGGTGGCCATGGAGCCGACCGATTCGAAGCTGGCCGATGCGACGCTGAAGATTTCCGCACTGGCCAGAGTCGCCACATTGTTGGTGCCCCCGGCGATCAACACGTCGCCGTCCTGCAGCGCGACGTAGGCCTGTTCGCCACGGGGTACCCGCATGGTCGCCGCGATTGCTTCGAACCGGCCCGTTGCGGGGTTGAAGAGTTCAGCGGTTTGAGCAGCTTCGGCCCGTTCAGGGTACCCACCGGAGATCAGAACCTCACCGCTGGGCAGAGTCGCTACAACCGGCTCATAGCGTTCGGTCGATATTTCGCTGGCCAGAGCTTCGAAGGTCCCGGTTTCGGGGTGAAAGATTTCGGCTCTGAGCAGGGGTGGGTTTTCATTGGCACCGCCGACGATCAGCACCGTGCCGTTGTGCAGTAACGCGGCAGCCCCTCCGTCGCGTTCGACAGTGAGCTGCCCGGACAGGGCTTCAAAGGCGTTCGTGGCCGGGTTGAACAGTTCCGCGCTTTCGAGGTTATGTTCGGTTCGGTTGGAGCCGCCCGCGATCAGCACCTTGCCGCTGGCGAGAGTCACGTAGGCGTCTTCGCCGCGAGCGACCGTCATCGTCGCGCTCAGCCGTTCCATCGAATCGGTGGCCGGCTTGAAGATTTCGGCGCTGGTGGGAGCTCCTTGGGCTTCGTTGTCGCCGCCGGCAATCAGCACGTTGCCGTCGGGCAGCGTCGCCGCGGCGGGCGCGTAGCGTTCCGTCGTTATTTCCGCGCCGGCCTTGGTGAAGCCGATAGCGGCGCCGGCAGCGGGGGCCGACAGGCCGACCGCAGCAACACAGAGTGAGACCACCAGCGCGAGGCGCGAGGCCGAAGCGAAAAATCGCATGCACTACCTCCCAAAAGAGAACTGCAGGGGCGGTTGCCCCTGGGCGCAAGGCCGAATGGCGCGCGCTGAATCGAGGTGTGGCTGACGCCGGGGTGTCCCGGCTGGGGGGGTTCGTCCACACCTACGGGCCCCCGCACCGTTCAGCATATCCCTATTTGCGGGCCGTCCAGCCGATACCAAGAATGTGCGGACAGCGCGGGGCCTTGGACCTGGCAGCGCGGCGCCGGTGGTCCTTTCTGCGCGCTCAGGTCTCGGTGTGCACGATCACGTCAGCGACGTCGGAGACCTGCTGGCGCAGCTGCTCCTCAAGCTCGCCGGTTAGCTGGTGAGCATCGACCAGGGAGGACTCGGCGCCGACAGCGAGCGTCAGGAAGATGATGCGTCCGGCCTCGGTGTCAAACACCCTCGTCCCTCGCGGTGCGACGCCCGTCTGCTCGATGACTATGCGCTCGATTTCGCTGATCGCGTCGAGGTCTGCGCTCGTGGTTGCTGGAGTGGCGATCAGCGGGCGCTCCAGTGGCTCAAGGTGTGTCTGCACCTCGCTCACATCGGCGCGGTCTCGGATAGCTTGCTCGATGCGCCCAGCGACGACCAGTGCGTCGTGCAGGGCAAGATCGGCGGAGAACTTCAGATGCAGCGAGACGCCGGTGGACCCGTCGTGTTCATAGATCGTGACATCGTGGACTTCCTTGACCAGGGGCTCGGCCAGCGCGATCGCCAGTATCCGGTCGCGTCGGTCCAGGCCTCTGCGCCGAGGCTCGACGTGGACGACGACATCGCTGCCGGGCAACGCCGCCTCGATCGCCGCCTCGATGCGGTTGGCGGCCTCGTGGCCCTCGATCACAGCTGCTCCAGGCGCAACAGCGGCGATGACGTCCGCGAAGTAGCGCCCTGCGGACTCGCGCAGCCGCAGTCGCACCAACTCGATCTCCGGTTCCAGGCGTGTAAGAGCGCGCTCGGCTGCCTCGCGCGCCTCCGCCGGAGTGCGATCCATCAGCACGTTCGCGTTGTCCCCGATAAGGCGTGCCGCGGTGCCGAGTATGAGCGCCGCTATGACCAGCGCGGCGCTGGCATCGCCTGCGGCGAACCCACTGCGCACGAGGAGCAATCCGATGAGGACCGCCGCCGACCCGGCCATGTCCGCGGCAAAATGAAACCCGTTCGCGCGTAGCGCGGGGCTCCGATACCGCCGTGCGCTGCGAAAGGAGATCACGGTGCGGGCGAGATCCACGGCCAGTGCGATCGCGACGACCAGAAAGACATACCAACCGGTGTCAGGCGAGCCGCTTGGAGTTGCAATGTGTCTGATCGCTGTGACTGCGACGATCAGCCCGCCGGCCAGCAGGATGCCGGCCTCCCCCAGCGCTCCGAGGTTCTCGGCCCGACCATGCCCGTAAGGGTGCTCGGGGTCGGCAGGTTGGCGGCCCAACCGCACAGCGAAGAACGTCAACAGCGCGGCGAGGACATCTCCGCTTGACTCGACCCCGGCGGAAATCAACGCCAGACTGCCCGTGATCAATCCCACCCCAAGCTTGAGGATCACCAGCAACCCGGCGGCAGCGATCGACACGAGCGTCGTCCGTCGCTGCCCGACCACCTGCTCTCTGCTGGCGGGCGCCACCATCGACAGAGCCTAAGCGGCAGGAGTGTTTATCTGCACTCACACGGGCGCCGGCGGGCCGACTCGTCTGCGGTCAACGCTACGTTGCGGTCATGGCTGCGGCTTCCGTACGGCACCCCGGCAGGGCCTTTGACGAGGTGGCCGACGAGTACGAGCGCAGGCGTCCGACATATCCCGACGAGCTGACCGCAGTGCTCGGCACCTTGTCCTTCGACCGCCGGATCACACCGAACCAGCGCGAAGCCCTGCAGGCCGAGAACGACGCGATCTATGAGCGACTCGGCCGGCCGATCCGTTCAAGCACGGCCGCGGTCCTGGTCACGGCACGACTCCGGGGCGACGTGTGAGCCCCATGCGCGAGCTGGTGTTCCGCGATGAGCGCGCCACTTGGGATCAGGTCGGGAGTGTGGCCGAAGCGCTGGCGATTGCGCCCACCTCGTGGGTCCCGTCCGTGAT
>CAJCIJ010000037.1 GCA_903970315.1 Actinomycetota bacterium | reverse complement strand
GCGGAACAGGTGCGACGTGCGCTCTCCCGCCTGCACGTTCTCGTAGGTGACGTCGTAGACGGCCTCACCGCGGGCGGCGGGGTGGTCCAGAGCGGCGAGCATCTGCTCGGAGGGGCCGCGGATGTCCAGTTCGTGGCCGGTCACTCCCAGCGTGTCCATCAGGCTCCTGGCGTTTGCCAGGGTCCTGGCCGTGGTGCCAAACCCGGGCATGGTGTAGGCGAGGATGTTGGTGCGCGGCAACCGGAGTGTGTCGCAGGCGTGCGCGGCCACCAGCAGGGCGTGGGTGGAATCAAGTCCCCCCGACACGCCGATTACGACCCTGCTGATGCCCGACGCGCGCAGCCTCGTGGTCAGCCCTGCGACCTGGATGTCGTAGACCTCCCGGCAGCGTTCGTCTCGTCGGCGTGCATCGTGCGGGACGTAGGGGAAACGCTCGATTGCGCGCCGCAGGCCCACGGGCCCGTTGGCGGTGCCCAGCTCGAACGCAATCCTGCGAGCTCGCTTCAGGCGCTCGCGGTGGTCGTGCACGCTGTCGGCGAAGCTCGTCGTGCGCATCCGGTCGGCCAGCAGCCGCTGCATGTCCAGATCGGCGGTCAGGAGCTGTTCATCGGTGCTGAAACGCTCGCTCTCGGCCAGCAACTCGCCGTTCTCGTGGACCAGCGCGTGTCCGTCCCAGGCGAGGTCCGTTGTGGACTCCCCCGCACCCGCACCCACGTAGAGGTGGGCGGCGATGGTTCGCGCCGATTGTGAGGCGCACAGCGTTCGCCGGTAGTCGGCCTTGGAAACGGTGGCGTTGCTGGCCGAGAGGTTGACGAGCACCGTGGCGCCGGCGAGCGCCGCGAAGCTCGACGGCGGCACCGGCGTCCACAGGTCCTCGCAGATCTCGACGTGGACTGCAAGCGCCGGCATGTCGGTTGCCGTGAAGATCAGATCGGTGCCGAAGGGGACGTCGTCACCGAGCAGCGCCACCGTGTCTGCAAGGGCATCGCGCGCGGCGCTGAATTGGCGCTTCTCGTAGAACTCACGGTAGTTGGGCAGGTAGCTCTTGGGGACCACCCCTAGCACGCGACCGCGATGGATGACCACGGCGGCGTTGAACAGCCTCTGCTCGGCTGCAAGAGGCGCCCCGACCACGATCACACAGCCCAGATCGGTGGTGCCGTCGCAGAGGCGTGCAATCGCGCCAAGCACCTCGTCGCGCAGCGCGTTCTGCGCGAACAGATCCTCGCTGGTGTATCCGGCCAGGCCGAGCTCGGGAAAGGCGATCAGCGCGACACCGTCCTCGTGGGCGCGTCGCGCCAGCACCAGCGTGCGCTGGCAGTTGACCAGCGGGTCTGCCACGCGCACCTCCGGGACGCCCGCGGCGACGCGCACAAATCCCTGCCAGTGCAGCGCGCCAAACCGTCCGTCGCTGTCCCGGGACGCCGCGGGCATGGAGCTCTCAGGCGGTTTGTGCGGTGCTGAGGAGGCCGTGGTCGGCCACTATAGGGGCTGCTTTCGGGTGCGCCGGGCCTGCGCGAGACCGTGCACACGCTGGCGGCTGTGCGCCTCGTTGGTCAGCGCACACAGCTCATCGACGCTGCCCGCGAAACGCACCCGCTCCAGGTCCTCCGGGGCGATCCTGTGATCGGCAAGCACCGAGGTCGCCAGCCAGTCCATCAGGCCCTGCCAGTCGCCTCGATCCAGCAGCACCACGGGGAAGTCGTGGATCGTTTCGGTCTGGATCAGGGTGAGAGCCTCAAAGAGCTCGTCCAGAGTGCCAAACCCGCCCGGTCCGATCACAAACGCGCATGCGTAGCGCACGAACATCACCTTGCGCGCGAAGAAGTGGCGGAAGCGCAGGCTGATGTCCAAATACTGGTTTTGCCGCTGCTCGTGGGGCAGTTCGATGTTGCACCCCACCGAGAGCGCCCCCACATCGCGGGCGCCGCGATTGGCGGCCTCCATCAGCCCCGGGCCACCGCCGGTGATGATCGCGTACCCAGCCTCTCCCAGCGCTGCCGCAGCCTTGCGCACCAGCGCGTAGTTACGGTGCTCCCGTGGGGTCCTGGCCGAGCCGAAGAAGGTCACCGCCCGCGTCACGCCGGCAAGCGCCGCAAAGCCGGCGGCGAACTCCGATGCGATTTCGTGGATGCGCTCCGCGTCGGCGTTACGCACGTCCGGCGGCTCGTCGCCGAGCCATGTAAAGAGCTCCTCGTCAAAGGTTTGGGGTTGCATGCGTGGCTGGGCCGCCAGGCGCCGGCGGAGCGTGGCCGTGCGGTCGGGGCGCTTGGAGCGGTCACTAGAGTACCGGCCATGGCTACCGCCCAGCAGAGCGTCTTTGCCAAGGTCCTGATCGGCGTGGACGGTCTCGACGGTGGCCGCGACGCCATCGCCCTCGGGCGGATGCTGAGCGGCGCCCACGGAAGCCTGGTTCTCGGCCATGTCCACAACGACGGCGACGACCCTGGACTCCCGTTCCTGGAGGGTGAACGCCAAGCGGCCGACGTGGACGCCGAGCTTGCAACCGTGGCGGCGATGTCGGTGGGCAGCGGCCTGCACAGCTTGGTCGCCGGTGAGCACGCCGATCTGCTCGTGGTCGGGTCAAGCCACCGCAGCCTTCTGGGCCGCGTGTTCGTCAGCAACGACACTCGCTCCGCATTGAACGGTGCCGGGTGCGCGATTGCAGTCGCCCCACGCGGCTACGCGCACACCGTCGGCGAGCTGAAGACGATCGGGGTGGGCTACGACGAGTCGCTGGAGAGCCAGGCCGCGGTGGCCATTGCGCGCGAGCTGGCCCAGCAGAGCGGCGCCGCACTGAAGGCCCTGCAAGTCGTGCCGCTCCCCAACGCCGCTTACGCCGGCACCGCCATGGTGCCCTGGGGCGGAGCGCTGGATGCCGCGCTCACCGACGCCAAGCAGACCATGGGGGCGCTTGACGGCATCGAGGGCGACGCTGTCCTCGGGGTCGCCGGCGAGGAGCTCGCGGCCTTTGGCGCAGGCGTTGACCTGCTGGTGGTCGGATCGCGTGGCTACGGCCCCGTCAAGAGTCTCATCCTGGGAAGCACGTCGGCATATCTCGCCGGCAGTGCGCGCTGTCCGCTCTTGGTGTTGCCGCGCGTCGCGGGCGCGGCTTGAACGTCGCCGTCAGGCCGCCCTTCTCCCGCCGGCTCGGTCTGCTGGCCGTGCGACTAGCCTTTGCGATCGCGTGAACGGTCTCCGCGCCCTCCCTCGATGAGCACCCCCCCGACCCCGCCAGGGCCTCCAGACCCGCCGCCGCCCGACCAGTGGCCAAAGCCGGAGCTCCCGACCCCGCCGGAGCCCCCAGCGGCGCCTGAGTTGACAAGCCC
>CAJCIJ010000036.1 GCA_903970315.1 Actinomycetota bacterium | reverse complement strand
GCTCGGCGAGATGGGCATCGACACTGGGATCGAACTGCCCGCCCTGATCGCGTGCGCCCGCCGCGCCCAGGAGATCGTGGGACGGCCACTGGGCAGCCACACGCTGGTCGCCGGGCCCGTCGACTGGCACGACTGACAGCGCACCATCCATCGACGGTTGCACACAGCAGTATGCTGCCCCCGTGTCACCGTTCGATGTGAGCGGCATGCAAGTGCATCGCGGCCGAACGCCGACGATTCGAGGGTTGCCGTGAACGCAAGCCTCCGCGCTCTGCACACGATCGGTCGCGCCCGACAGCTGGCGCTACTGACTCTGGCGGTCGGCCTGGTGTGGCTTTTGCCCGCGGCACCCGCTTTGGCCGCGGAAACGGTTATCGGGTTCGACAACCTGACGGCTGGGGAAAGCGTCACCAATCAGTACGAAGCGCAGGGGTTGAAGCTGGGTACAGCCGAAGCGCTGGGCGTGCCCGGGGCCATCGGTGCCGGCAACTGCGGAGCGCCGACCGCGCAGCTGGGAACGGACGTCGCTGCCGCGTCGCCGCCGGACTATGCGGTTCTCGCCACTTGCCCAGCCTCAATCCACACGGAGGGTACCTACGGCGCTCTGCTTGGCGCCCCGAGGGGCACGTTGTCAGTCGAGGTGCGAAACCTGACGTCGTCGACGCCCAACGTCCCGGTGACCCTGACCGGATATGACAGCGCCGGCGCCGAAGTTGCAAGCGGTCACGGCGAAGCCACCGGTGGGTCGTGGACGACGATCACCGTGAGCCTGAACGGAGCCGGCAAGATCAGCTATTTCGCCATCAGCACCGCGGTCGTCACGTCCCAGGAAGTGGCGATCGACAACCTCAGCTTCGAAGCCGCCACGACGACCACGACGACAACCGTCACGACCACGCCCCCGCCGGGTTCCACGCCGCCCACGGCCTCGCTTGCGCTCACCACACCCAACCCCACGGCCGGCAAGCCGATCACCCTCAGCGGTGCCGGCTCGACGCCAGGCAGCGGCCAGATCGTCTCCTACGGGTGGAACTTCGGTGGTGGCACCAAGGTCGAAACGAGCACCGGCACAAACCCCAACGCTCAGGTGCTCCTGGGGCCAGGTGCTCACACCGTCGCGCTCACGGTCACCAACTCCAATGGCCAGCACACCACGTCGCTGCTGGGATTCAACCTGTCTAACAGCCACATCCACCTGCCCGACGGCGGCGAAGGCGAATGTTTGCCCAAGCTGGAAATCGGCGATGCCGACATGCTTGCCGAATGCATTCAGAAGCTGGGGAGTGGTTACGTCATCGGCGGTCCCGAGCTTGAGATCAACGGCATGGTGCTCGTGCCCACCAGCGGTGGCCCCATGAAGATCAAGACCGTCACCGACTATGGGATCGGCGGCAGTGCCACCGAGCTCTACGGCGCACACGTATCCGTGGAGCTGCTCAACACCCCCATCGGCAACGTGGTGCTGGGGGAGCGCAACCTCGAAGCTGAACCGATCGTGCTTGACACCTACAGCGTGCTCAGCCACACCTTTCCGCTCTACCACGGGCTGAAGGGACCGCGTGCGCGCGCCGCCGACAAGCCCACCAAGACGCTGTTGATGGCGATCGGCGTGGGTAAGCAGTGCTCAGCGAGCGAAAAGAGCAACGCCAACTGCTGTCCTCCCAAGAACGGCCTGACCGCCTGCGCGGAACTCCCCGGCAACTTTCCCCTCACCGGCCAGGTGGATGTCTACCTCTCGAACACCGGCCAGGCGCTCTTTGACGTGCAGGTCGGCTTGAGCCTGAAGTCGGTCAACTTCGAAGCCACCGGGTCGCTTGAGATCATCGCCAACCTCGAAAAGGGCATCGAACTGAGCTCGCTTGAATTCACCATCCCCGAAGCGAGCTTGGCGCCCATCTTCAAGGTCACCAAGGCCAAGTTCGCCTACTACTTCCCCGAATACTACGAAGCGTCAAAGCGCAACAGCTGGCAGGCAAAGGGAATCATCACCTTCGGCGAAGAAATCGTGGAACTGGAAGCCGAACTGGCGTTCAAGCAGGGTAACTTCCAATCGGCCGCCATGAAGTTCAAGACGGCTCACGGCGGGGTGCCCATATATCCGGGGATCTTCCTGAACGAGATCGGTGCCTCGGTTTCCGTGAACCCGCTCTCGTTCGGCGGCAGCCTGGGCGCCAGCATCGCCGAACTGCTGGAACTGGAGCTCGATTTCAAGTTCCGAGAAGCGACGTCCGAAGAACTCGGATTCTTCGGCGGCAAGGGAGCTTTGACCTTTCACGACGACGAAATCGCCTCGATCGCCGCCGACGTCTACTCCGACGGCTACGTCGATGCGCAGGTTGTCTTCAACCTGCATTTCCCGTTCGAATCCAAGGACCCCGTGATCGAAGTGAGGGGGGGTGTGGGTTTCTGGGATGAACCCGCAAGCGGTCTATGGCAGGCCAACGGCAACATCAATCTGAAGCTGTGGATCATCAGCGCCGAAGTGGCCGGCCTGGTCAACAACCAGTACGCCGCCGGCTGCCTGCACGTAGGCGCCGAAGGCATCTTCGGTGGAGGCGTGCAGGGGCGCTACCGCTTCTCCGACGGCAACATCTCCGGCGGCCTGTTCGGAAACGACAACTGCACCGATCAGCTCAAGCAGTACACCGAGACACCGCTTAAAGAACACAAGGGCGGCTTCGTCGGCGGCGAATCCGCGCGCTTCTTTGGCGGTGGCAACCCAGTGTCGGCCCAGCTGCCGCTTCTTGACGACGTGGGCGGGCGGGTCGCCGCCACCCAGTCCGGCGACTCCTTCACGCTGCCCGCCGGGACCATGGGACAGGAGCTTCGCGTCTTCTCGTCCACCGGCACGCCGGTGTTCACGCTGATCGGGCCCAACGGTAAGAGCTACGCCACCCCTGCAGTCGCGGGTCAGCTGGTGACCGTGCCCGGCCAGTTCATGAGTGCCATCGGCCCGAACCCCGGCGAAGTGCTCGTGCTGCTGCGCAACCCCGCAGGCGGCGAATGGAAGCTTCAACCCGCTCCCGGCTCGCCGCCGATCTCAAAGCTCGAAACCGCGCAGGAGACGCCGCCGGCGTCGGTGAGCGTGCACGTCAGCCACGGCCATGGCCACGGCGCCAAGTGGTCGCTGGCCTACAAGGTCGGCGGCCTGGCCGCCGGCACCAAGGTGCGCCTCGTCGAACGCGGCAAGGACTCAGCGCATGTGCTGGGCACCGTCAGCGCGGCCCGCGGCACGATCCATTTCACGCCCGCCGAAGGCCTCTCGCGCCCGCGTAAGCTGCTCGCCTACCTGATCAACGCCGAAGGTGCCACCGTGCGCGAAATGACCGTCGGCCACTACACCGCGCCCGCGGTCTTCCGTCCCGGCAAGCCCGGCAAGGTGCACTTCGTGCGTCACGGGCTCACCGCGACCGTCAGCTGGGGTGCCGTGGCCGGCGTGCGCAGCTATCACGTCAAGGTTCGCGGCAGCGACGGGCGGCTGGAGACGGTGTTCCGCAAGCCCTCCAGTCGCACCGTCACCCTCACCAACGTGCTGCCGTTCGAGCGCTTCAGCGCCACCGTCGTCGCCGTGGGCGGGCACGACATGCTCGCCGGGCGGCCCGCAACGGCAACGCTCGCGCCCGTGAAGCCAAGGACCAAGCCGAAGCCCAAGCCCAAGCACCGGCGTTAGCAGCCGTGTGTCCGGCGGCAACCTGCCGGGCCGGTCGCGTGCCGGCAACCTGCCGTGGCGGCGCCGACAGGCGCCTTGCCGGCGGTCAGCGCCCGCTGAACTGTGGCATCCGTTTCTCGGCGAACGCCCTGGCGCCCTCGGCGAAGTCCTCGCTCGCCGCGCACAGCTGCTGGACTGTCACCTCGTGCTCAAGCGTGCTCGCCAGCGTCGGCTTGGCCACGGCGTCAAGCACGCGCTTTGCCAGCCCCACTGCGACCGGCGCGCATGCCAGCAGCTCGTCCACAAGTTGCTGAGTCGTCGCGTCCAGGTCGGCCGACGGCGCCACGCGGTTGACCAGCCCAATGCGCTCGGCCTCGGTGCCGTCGAAGATCTTGGACGCCATGATCATCTCCTTGGCGCGGCCCAGGCCGACAATCGACGGCAGGCGCGAGCAACCGCCCACGTCCGGGATCAGGCCCACGCGTGTCTCCACGAGCCCAATCACGGCATCTGAGGCCATCGTGCGCAGGTCGCACGCCAGTGCCAGCTCCATCGCGCCGCCGATGCAGCCGCCGTGGATCTGGGCGATCGTCGGCTTGGCCATCTCTTCGCAGGAGCCCCACACGCCCAGGATGCCCGCGCGCAGTTCGCGCAGGCGCTCGGGGTGCTCGGCCAGCGCCCCCAGGTCGCCGAAGTCCATGCCTGAGGAGAACATGGCGCCCTCGCCGCGGATCACCACGCACAGCACGTCGGAGTCACGGGCAGCAGCGTCCAGAGCTTGGCCCAGCGCCCTGATCAGCTCCTCGTTGAACGCGTTTCGCTTCTCGGGCCGGTTGAGGGCGATGTGGCGGACCGGGCCGTGGTCCTCGGTTAGAACGATGCTCATGGCTGGCTCCTGTGCGGGGTTGTCCCCGGGGTGCGGTGCCCGGGTGGATGGGGTCCTCGACCGAGGCTACACGCCCGCTAGATTGCCAGCATGAGCGAGCCCCCGGCGCCGCCTCTGCGCGACGCCCGCCAGCGGGCGCTCGCCGGAGGTCCTGCCCACCATCGCGCCAAGGCCGCCGAGCAGGGCAAGCTGGCAGTGCGCGAGCGCGTGGACCTGCTCATGGATGCCGGGTCCTTCGTGGAGGATGCCCTGCTTGCCGGCTCTGACACCGACGGGCTGGGGGCCGAGGGGGTGGTGACAGGCGTCGGCACCATCGACGGCCGCCCGGTCGCGGCCATGGCCAACGACCCCACCGTCAAGGCCGGCTCGTGGGGATCGAAGACCGTCGAGAAGATCCTGCGCATCCAGGAACGCGCCCTGACCCTGGGTGTCCCCATGGTCTACCTCGTGGACTCCGCCGGCGCGCGGATCACCGATCAGGTGCAGATGTTCGGCGGGCGCCGTGGGGCCGGCCGGATCTTCGCTAACCAGGTCGCCATGTCCGGCGCGGTGCCGCAGGTGTGCGTGCTCCTGGGACCGTCCGCAGCCGGCGGCGCCTACATCCCCGCGTTCTGCGACGTGGTGTTCATGCACGCCACCAACGCCTCCATGTACCTGGGTTCGCCGCGGATGGCCGAGGTCGTCATAGGCGAGCGCGTCACGTTGGACGAGATGGGCGGCGCCGCCATGCACACCGGTGTCTCGGGATGCGCACACCGGCTGATTGCAAGCGACCGCGAGGGAATCGAGCTGGCGCGCACCTACCTGTCGTACTTCCCATCCAACTGCAACCTCGGACCGCCGCCCGCGCGCGCGCCCGCGCACGCGGAGCCGGCGGCAGGCGAGCTGGCCGCCGCGG
>CAJCIJ010000035.1 GCA_903970315.1 Actinomycetota bacterium | reverse complement strand
GCCACCGCCAACTCGCAAGTGCCCAGGTTGGCGCCGAAATGCCCGCCGATCTCCCCCACCGTATCGATGATGTGCTGGCGGACCTCCTGGGCCAACTGCGCGAGCTCGTCCTCGGAGAGCGCCCGCAGGTCCGCTGGCCCGTCGATGCGCCCAAGCAGGCCCGACTCAGCCGCGGCAGCGCCGTTTTGGCGCGTCTTGTCGTCGGATGCGCTCATGCTCGGCGGGTGTAGATGAAGTCTGTGATCTGCTCCAGCTCGGTCGGGCGCGGGCCGCCTGTCGCGCCCGCGTCTGCCGCCTGCGCCAATGCGGAGCGGGCCGCGGCATGAGACTGCGCTGCCAGCTCACGGGCGCGTTTGATCCCGAACTCGCTGACGTAGGTGTGGCGCCCGTGGCGCTCGTCGCTGCCGCTTGGCTTGCCCAGCGCTGCATCGGTTCCGGTCACGTCGAGTATGTCGTCCACGATCTGAAACAGCACCCCGAGCTCCGCGGCAAACCGCCGGAATGCAATTGTGGCAGGTTCGGGCGTTCCCGCCAACATCAGCACGCACGTCACCGAGGCGCCGATGAGGCGCCCCGTCTTGAGCTCATGCACGCGCCTGAGATCCACGGCGGCCGCGGGGGTGTGGTCACCGTTGCGGCCCACGTCCAGGAACTGTCCTCCCACCATCCCGTTGACGCCGGTTGCAAGCGCCAGCTCGGCTGCCGCGGCGAGCACAAGCTCGGCCGGCGCCTCCTGAGCGGTGAGCAGGTGGCGGAAGGCCTCGGCGTACAGAGCGTCGCCGGCCAGGATGGCGACGTCCTCGCCGAAGACGCGGTGACAGGTGGGGCGGCCGCGGCGCAGCTCGTCGTCGTCCATCGCCGGCAGGTCGTCGTGGATCAGCGAGTAGGTGTGGATCAGCTCGATGGCCCCCGCCAGGGGCAGCATGCGCGTGTGGTCGGCGCCGATCGCGCGAGCGCTCGCCAGCGCAAGCACCGGCCGGATCCGCTTGCCCCCGGCAAGCAGCGAGTAGCGCATCGCCTCCTGCAAGCCGTCGGTGATCGGCTCCTGGCTGAACGTCAACCCCGACAGGTACTCGTCGACCTCCAGACGCAGCCATTCCGGGTAGTGCGCGACCTCGCCGTCGTGGCCGGCGATCTCGCCGGAGACGTCGGCGACCACCGCCTGCCCTAGAGGGTCTGCAGCCAAGTCACCACGCGTGCCCTCACAGCAGCGAGTCCTGCCGAGGCCCGGTCAGCGGCTCCTGGCCCGAAAGGGCCGCAAGCTGCTCACCCCGGGCGCGCCGCTCCAACTCGGTGCTGGCCTGCACGGCCAGCTCGGCGCACTCCTCGATCACCCGCGCCGCATCGGCCGACGACAGCTCTTGCGACCGCAACCGCTCGCCCGCTCGCTCCAAGCGCTCGATCAGATCGTCTATGTCAGCGCCGTTGGTCATGTCCGCCACCACTCATCCGTGCCCTGCATTCTCGCGCACCTCGCGCAGTACTGCACCGAGGACGCCGTTTATGAACGCAGGGGCCTCGCTGCCGCAGAAGATCTTGGCGCTGTGAACGGCTTCCTCGACCGCCCCCTCGGCCGGTATGGGCACGTCGGCGGGGACCCGGTCGGGATGGAGCATCTCCACCAGCGCAACTCGCATGATGGCCCGCTCCAGGGGGTGAATCCGATCGATCGCCCAACCATGGGAGTGGCGCCCGATGAAGCCGTCGAGTTCCTCGGCGCAGTCCGCTGCCTCGTGCGCCAGCCGGACCACGAACGGCGGTGAGTCCGAGCCGAGCGTCTCGTCCACTGGCCTTCCCGTCAGCTCATGCTGGTAGATCGCCACGACTGCAGCCTGGCGTTGGTCAGAGCGCCGCCCGCGACTGGAGGCCCGGGAGCGCGTCACGCCCTGGACACGTACGTGCCCGCGCGCGTGTCCACGCGCACGTGCTGGCCCACCTCGACGAAGAGCGGCACGTAGATGGTGGCGCCTGTCTCAAGCGTCGCCGGCTTTGACCCGCCCCCCGACGCGGTGTCCCCGCGCAGGCCCGGGTCGGTCTCGGTGACCTCCAGCTCGACAGTGCTGGGCAGCTGGATGTCGCCGGGCTGCTCGTCGATGTACAGGACGTCCACCTCCGAGGACGGCTTGATCCATCGCAACGACTCGGCGACCTGGCCCTCGGGGATCGCGAACTGCTCAAAGGTGGCGGCATCCATGAAGTGGGCATCGGTGCCATCGGCGTACAGGAACTGCATCTTGCGCGTCTCGGAGTGCACCGGGCGGAACTTCTCGCCGGCGCGAAATGTGCGCTCGATCACGGCGCCGTCGGAGGCGCGGCGCAGCTTGGTGCGCACGAACGCCCCGCCCTTGCCGGGCTTGACGTGCTGAAACTCCATCACCTTGAAGATGACGCCGTCGACGTCGATGTGGTTGCCGTTCTTGAGCTGGTTTGTTGAGATCACGACCGTGAGGGTAGCGGGCGCCCGGCTGCTCGGTGAGCCACGCACGGAGCCATTGACGCCGCCCAGGGGTCCGACTCGCCACAATCCCCGCACCGGCCATCGCGTGGGGCGGCTCTGGAGAGACCCGCTGCGGGGCCGCACCGAGGATGAACCCAAACGACCACCTAGACGCCGGGCGCCTGGGCAGGGCCAACCGGCACCTGCGCCGCGGCCTGGGGTGGGGTGCTGCTGCGATCGTGCTCGCAAGCGCCGGCACGCTGGTGGCCGCCAGCGGTCGCATCGAGCGGGAGCAGTCCACCTACAGCGGCCCCCAGGCTCGGCAGTGCATACCGGCAAGGCTCAACGTCTCGGCGGTCCTCGCCGGCACGGGCATCGCGGTCTCGCCGCTGCCGGGATCCCACGACGCCTCGCCGCGAACCCAGATCAGCCTCCTGGGGCCGCCCGCGTCGGATCTGGTCGACGTGACCGTGACGGGCAAGCGCACGGGCCGTCACAGCGGCCGGCTGCATCCCTACTCTCAGGGTGACGGCGCAAGCTTTGTCTCGTACCGGCCGTTTCGGCCGGGCGAGCGGGTGACGGTCAAGGGCCGCCTGCTGACACCCACGGGCGTGCGTGCCTTCAGCTACCGGTTCCGCATCTCCTACCCGGACCCGGTCAGATACGTACCGTGGCCGACCGCGGCGCCCGCCAAACCCGGCGAAGTACAGAGCTTTCAGTCCGCGCCGACGCTTTCGCCCCCCGCCGTGGACGTCACGCAGACCTCACCGCATGACCCTCACGGCGAGATCATGGCGACGCCGTACAACGGGGTCAGCCAGAGCGGCCCGATGATCTTCTCACCCGATGGCCAGCTGGTCTGGATGGACCCCCTGCCGCACAACCTCTTCGCGGCAAACCTGCAGGTGCAGACCATGAACGGCCGCCCGGTGCTGACCTGGTGGCAGGGATACATCCCGCCGCAGGGGTTTGGCCTGGGCGAAGAGATCGTCGCCAACAGCTCCTATCAGCCGATCATGCGCGTGCGCGCCGGCAACGGCTACCTCGCCGACCTCCACGACTTCCGGCTGGAGCCCGACAACACCGCCGTGCTGACCGTTTTCAGCACGATCCACTGCGACCTGAGCTCCGACGGCGGCCCGCGCGACGCTGCCGTGACCGACACGATCTTCCAGGAACTCGACCTGAAAACGGGGCTTGTTAGGCGCGAGTGGCACAGCTTGGACCACGTCCCCATCACCGCCTCCTACGCTTCCCCGGAGCAGTCCTCGGCACAGTGGCCGTTTGACTACATCCACGTCAACACCGTGGACCCGCTGCCAAACGGCACCACGCTGCTGTCGGCACGCAACACCTCGGCGCTTTACGTGCTGGACACCCGCACCGGCCAGATCGTCGCCACGGCCGGCGGCAAGCAGTCCACCGTGACGATGGGGCCCGGAGCAGCGACCGCATACCAGCATGATGCCGTGGCTCTGGCGCACGGCGAGGTGAGCGTCTTTGACAACGGGGGCAAGCCGTTCGTGCACTCGCAGTCGCGCGGCCTGGTGGTGAGGCTGAACCTGCACAACTCGACAGACACCGAGGTCACCGAACTGACCCACCCCACCCCCATCCAGTCGGCAAGCCAGGGCGACGTCCAGCGCCTCCCCGGCGGCGACTGGTTTGTAGGCTGGGGCGGCGAACCGTACTTCAGCATCTTTGACGCCTCGGGGCGGCTGATCTACGACGCGCACATGCCGGCACCCACCCAGTCCTACCGCGCCTATCTGTTCGCGTGGCGCGCCACCCCCGCCTACCCGCCCGCGATCGCCGTGCAGCCGACCGCTACCGGGGCCAGCGTGTACGCAAGCTGGAACGGCGCCACCCAGGTGGCCTCCTGGAGGGTCCTGGCGGGCCGCTCGCCGCGGAAGCTGAAACCCGTCGCCAGAACGCCGCACACGGGCTTCCAGGCCGCGGTGGCCGTTCGCCGCGCCCGCTTCTATGCCGTGCAGGCGCTCAACGCCTCCGGGGCCGTGCTCGGGCGGTCGCCGGTACGGACGCGCTGACGCGAGCCTGACCCCGGCGCGCCACTCAAGGCAATCCACGGCAGTGTCGATGCCAACAGTGGAATGCGAAAGGTGCTGCGCGAAAACCGGCTGGCCTTGGGCCTGGCGGCCCTGACCTCCTGGGCGATGGCCTGGCTGGGCCTGTACGGCATGGCCTGGACCAACTACGAATTCGAAGCGCAGCCGGCGTTTGGGGCACTTGGTCACGGGCACCTGTTGCAGTTTCTGCGTCTGGCGCCCGCCTACGGCGGTTCACTGATCGAGCGCGCACCCTTTGCACTGT
>CAJCIJ010000034.1 GCA_903970315.1 Actinomycetota bacterium | reverse complement strand
CTTCGGCCGCCGGCTCTCGCCAAGGTCCTGCGGATCGCGTTCAGTCCCTATGAGCGAGTCGCGCTCGCGCGCGCCGACGCAGTTGACCAGCGGCGCGACGGGATCAGCGCCCGCGCTGCGGGACCGATGGCGTGTGAGGAGCGCTGGGGCAGCTACCAGTCAGACTCAGCCTGCCATGCGACCTTCTGGATCGCCTCGTGGCCGCGGGTCGAGGTGCCGGCCGTCTGGCTGATGCCGCTGCTGACCCAGTCCGGGGTGCTGCGCACGGTGTCGGTGACGATGGAGCCCGTGTCGCTGCAGCGCGCCACGCGCGAAGCCGAGGCCGCAAGGACGGCAGATCTCGAGGAGGAGCAGCTGCGCTCAGAACACGGCTTTGTGACGCGGGCACGGACGCGACGGCGCCAGGAGGCAAACGTGCGCAGGGAGGCAGAGCTGTCGCGCGGTCACGCCGAGCTTCGCTTTGCCGGTTACGTCACGGTGACCGGGCGTGACTCAGATGACCTTGAGCTCGCCTGCGAGCGGGTGGAACACGCCGCTGCCCAGGCGCATCTGGAACTGCGGCGGATGTATGGGCAGCAGGCCGCGGCTTTCACGTTTACGTTGCCGCTGGGAGGGGGGCTGCGGTGATGCCCGAAAACGCTCGTCGGACTAATCAAAGCGCCGCTGGTGGCGGCTTAGAGACTGCCATGGCGCTAGGAACGACAGCCCAGACGCCGCTTGCGATCGGCATTCCGCCTCAGGTGATCGAGCTGCTCGCCCAGCGTGCCGCGGAGATCGTCCAAGAACGCCAGCCGCCCGAGGCAGCGCCCGAGTGGCTGAACACGCGCGACGCCGCCAAGCACCTGGCGTGCCCGCCGGGGCGCATCCACGACCTCGTGCAACTCGGCAAGTTGGCGCCCCGTCGTGACGGCCGGCGCCTGGTCTTCCGCCGGCAGGAGCTCGACGCGTACCTCGAGAGCGGCTGACGCGAGAGTTGGGTCCCAGGCCGCGCGTACGATCGGTCGGTGATTGGGCGCCGCCCTTCTGGGCTTGCGGCGCAGCGGCAAGGAGGCGAAACCTAGTGGCAGCGACGGAAAAGACTCGTACCCCGGGCATCTTCAAGCGTGGTGGCCGCTACGTCTTCAGTTACCGGGCCGACGGCAAGCAGCACTGGGAGTCGTGCCGGACGCTGGATGAAGCGCGACGCCTCAAACAGGTCCGTACGGCGGACATCGCCCGAGGTGAGTTTGAGCAACGCTCGCGACTGACGCTCCACGAGTACGCTCGCGACTGGGTCGAGCGTTACCAGGGGCGGGGTCGGCGAGGCTTTCGCGAGAACACGCGCGACGAATACCGGCGGCAGCTGGAGCGGTTTGTATTTGAGTACTTCTCCTCGTCGCTGCGCTTGACCGAGCTCACGCCATCAAAGATCGCGGCCTTCGTAGCGTGGCTCAGCGACGAGCAGCGGGAAGGGAAGGTCCTTGCGGACGCGACCATTCGACGCACGTTGTCACCCCTGCGGGCATGTCTGGCGAGCGCGGTGCGGGAGGGTGTGATCCGATCCAACCCGGCGCGCGACGTCGATCTGCCGCACCGACCGACCATCGAGGGCGTCGACAGTGACGGCATTCACGCCATGAGCCGCGAGGAGCTGTCCACTCTGCTCGCCCTGATGCCGGACGACTGGCGGCCGCTGTTCTGGTTCTTGGCTGCCACCGGATTGAGGATCAGCGAGGCGATCGCGTTGCGATGGGAGGATCTGCAGCTGTCTGGTGCGACGCCCAGGGTTACCGTCCGCCGGGCACTGGTCAAGGGTCGTCTCGGACCGCCGAAGAGTCGTCACGGTCGGCGTGACGTGCCTTTGCCGAAGGATCTTGCTGCCGTGCTCAGCCGCACCCGCCGTGCATCGCGCTGGCAAGGCGACGAGGATCTTGTCTTCCCCGCCCGCAACGGTTCCCCGCTGATGCCGGGCAACGTGCGACGCAGGGTGCTTGTGCCGGCCGCCGAGAAGGCCGGGGTACCCTGGGTCGGCTTCCATGCCTTTCGCCACACGTGCGCCTCGATGCTCTTCGCCGACGGTCGCAACGCGGTGCAGGTGCAGCGCTGGCTAGGACACCATTCGGCGGCGTTCACCCTGGCGACATACGTGCATCTGCTCGACGGTGATGTCGGCGAGCCGCTTGATGTAGCGCGACGGGCGAGGCGGCGTCAAGTAGGTAAAGCGCAGGGACGCGCGCCAAGAACCCGGGCGAAGGCGGGCACGTAGCCTGGCGGGTCGGGGCGTGCCTGTGCTCGCGATCCCCGCTCCGCACGCGCGGCGGCAGAGCGACTTCCCGTGCCTGATTCAATCTGCTGGCCCGCAGAAGCCGAAGGCCGACCGGACAAAAGAACGGGACCCGGTGCGGTCCGAGGCCTCAACGCCGCAGGCACTTCGCTTGCATCCGGCTTGCGCCTACCGTGCGGTTTCAGCACCTTGCCGAGGGGCGCTACCGAAGCCCTGGGTCGTCGGGGCTTTCCGTGGGTCGGCGGGAGATGAAAAGCCCTTTGTGGCCACCCAAGGCCCGGCGGACCGCGGTTACGACGCGTCGCCGATTTGGGCTCAGCGCCGCGTGTAGGGGCCAGCTTGCGCGCGAGCTGCGCGTCTCCGCCTGCGGGCACGACGAGCGTGTCGTGCGACCAGGCTGAGCGAATTGGTCCGTGGCTCGTAGCGCGGCCGGCAGCGCAACCAACCCGAACTCGGCTCTGCCCAGAGGCCTACCTCGTCACATTCCACCGTGTAAAAGCGCGTCAAAAGTGCGTATGTTCGCCAGCATGACTCAG
>CAJCIJ010000033.1 GCA_903970315.1 Actinomycetota bacterium | reverse complement strand
AACATGGAGGGTCAGGCGGGCCACCACGAGTTGGTCGAAGTTGCTGAAGCCCACAACCTCCAGCTCGCGACCACGGGCATCGTTGGTCCGCACCCGCCAGGCGGCGTGCGGATCTGGCCAGTCTGCGACCGTGATGCGTGTCTCGCCGTCGTGGGGTCTGTCTACCCGGATGGACTGCTGCACAGCGGCGCACCCTATGTCACGGGTGGGATGGCGAGCAAAGCGACAGGCTCGGCGAACGCATCACCGCCGCCGCATTGCGGTGGCCAAGGCGCACCCTTCCAGGGGACCGTCCTAGGGACCGAAATGCGCGGAGAACACCGGATCCAGCCGGATTCGGGCGGAACCTGGCAAGACGTCCAATTTCGCCCGAATCGCTCATTTGCAGGCATTTCTGCCGCATCGGGCGCTTCTTCGTAAGCGGGGGACCCAGGAATCGAACCTGGCGTTGCGGTTTTGGAGACCACCGTGTTACCGATACACCAGTCCCCCAGCGGCTTGGAATTGTAGGTCCAGCGGGCTCGGTCAGCTAGCGGGGTCCGCGGACGGGCGCGGGCGGGCGGCAGACAGACGCAAGCTGTAGAGCACAGCCGCCACTGTTGTGGCGAGGTTCAGGCTCGACACGCCCTCGCGCATGGGCAGTCGCAGGTGCATGTCGGCACGGGCATGCAACTCATCGGAGAGACCGCTGCGCTCAGACCCGAACGCCAGAAGCGCCCGTGTAGGCACAACCCCCGGGACAAACTCATCGCCGTCGGGGTCAAACGCCACCACTGGCCTGTCGGTGTGGCACGCGCCAGCCGCCCGCTCTGACCGCGCCCGCTGCCCACGTGCCGCCGCGGCGTCCGCCGCTGGCTCCGGCAGACCATCCACGCGGGCGACGGGCAGCGCAAACTGAAGCCCGGCGGCCCCACGGACCACGACCGAATGCCAGGGGTCCTGCGTGCCCGTGTTCAACACGCCCGCCGCGTCGGCCGCAGCGGCGACCCTGATCACGGCGCCGAAGTTGCCCCGGTGGCGAGGATCGTCGAGTAGGACCACCGGCGCTGCGTCCGCTCTGTCCAGAAGCGCCTGGGCGTCGTAGCGGGTCCGCGTGGCGATCGAGACCACCCCGGTATGGGGCTCATAGGGCCCAAGGCGACGGAACTGCTCGCGCGGCAGCTGCTCGGCGCGGTCCTCCACGCCGGCGCCAAGCTCGGGCGCATGGTGGGCGATCAGAGCGCCAAGTGCCACCCGATCGCAGCAGACGATGTGGCTCACCGCGGCGCCAAACCGCAGCGCGTGCTTGAGCGCGTGGAACCCCTCCACCACCACCAGCTCTGAGTCGGCCCTGGCGTCTGTGAATGTCCGAACCAGCTCGGTGGCCCGCTGTCGCACGGACGCCGGCGACGGCGCTGCGCCATGATTGTCGAGGCGGGCTCGCGTGGGGCCGCTGGGCGCCGCACTGGCAGGCATGCCGGGAGTCTACGTCGCCCGCCCAGGCCAGCTGCGATGTTCTCCAGTCACACACTCCACGACCTGCTCAACAGCTACGGCTACGCGGCTGTATTCGGCTTCGTGATGGTTGAGAGCCTGGGCATCCCGCTACCGGGCGAGACCATGCTCATCACGGCATCGCTGTATGCGGGGTCCTCGCACCACCTCGACGTCGTGGCGATCTGGCTCGTGGCATCGGCAGCGGCCGTTGTGGGCGACAACATCGGCTTTGCAATTGGGCGCTTCGGGGGCTATGCGCTGCTGAGGCGCCACGGCGCCAAGGTGCACCTGGATGAAGCCAAAATGAAGGTGGGCAAGCTGGTCTTTGAACGCCAGGGGCCAAAGGTGGTGTTCTTCGGGCGCTTCGTGTCGGTGCTGCGAACCTACGCGGCATTCCTGGCCGGCGCCAATCGCATGGAATACCGCCGCTTTCTGGCCTTCAACGCAGCCGGCGGCGTGATCTGGTCGGCGCTCTACGTGTTCGGCTTCTACTACGCCGGCTCCACGCTGTCGGGCGTGCGCGGGACGTTCGAGCTCGTGCTCGGAGCGGGTGCCGCGGTGATCGTGGTGGCAGCGCTGTGGTGGATCCGCGGCCACGTACGACGGCTGGAAGCCGAGGCCGAGTTGGCCTACCCGGGGCCGCTGGACGCGCACACGCCCAGCTGAGTCGTCACTTCAGCGTCGGTGCACCGCGCCCTGCGCGGCGCTCGCTCAGGCCTTGACAGCGTCGGCTTGGCGCCTGCGGCGGCGACGGCCACGCACGCCCGACCGCCCGTCCATCAACAGACGCAGGTCATCACTTGAGAGCAGATGGCGCGCGAGGAACTCGCCGACCTCCTCCGCCGACATGGGGTGACAGAGCAGATGCCCCTGCACGAACTCGCAGCCAAGCTCCTGCAGCTGCACAAGCTGGGCTTCTGACTCCACGCCCTCGGCCACGATTGCGAGCTTCAGCGCGCGGCACATGTCGATGATCGCCCGCACGATCGCTCCATCGTCGCGGTCGTCGGTCAGGCCGTCGATGAAAGAGCGGTCAATCTTGACGCCGTCCAACGGGAAGCTGCGCAGATACCCAAGCGACGAGTAGCCGGTGCCAAAATCGTCGAGCACCAGGCGCAGGCCGCGGTCGTGCAGGCGCGAAAGCACGTCCATGGCGGCGCTCTTCTCCTCGATCAGCACGCTCTCGGTGACCTCTAGGCCCAGAGACTCGCGCAGCATCCCGGTGCGCTTGGCGATGTCGGCCACCTCGTCAACGAACGCGGGATTGATTACCTGCAGGCCCGAGACGTTGACGAACATCTTCAGGGGCAAAGCGAGCTGCTGCTGCCAGGCGGCACCCTGCTTGCATGCCTGCTCAAGCACCCAACGGCCCAGCTCGGCGATCATGCCCGTCTCCTCAGCGACCGGGATGAAATCCAGTGGCGGAATCAGCCCGTGATCGGGGTGGTTCCAGCGAACGAGCGCCTCCACGGCGACTGGCCTGCCCGTAGGCACCTCCACGATGGGCTGGTAGTGCAGGCACAGCTGGTCCTCGCTGATGGCGTGCCGCAGCGCGGTCTCGGTGTGAAGCCGCGACATCACCGCAGCGCGTACCGCCCCGTCGAACAGTTCGTAAGAACCCGGACCGCGCTGCTTTGCACGGTACATGGCGGCATCGGCAGCGCGCAGCATCGAGGCCGCCGTGGCGTCTGGGCCCTCGGCAACGGCGATGCCAATGCTGGCCGTGAATGCACGCTCGCCTCCGTCCACCTGCACAGGCCGCCCAAACGCCGCCGCTATGCGCTGGGCGAGCTCGACGACATCGCGGGCATCGCTTGCCCCCTCGTAGATCACGGCGAACTCGTCGGCGCTAATTCGCGCCGCGGTGTCGCTGGCACGCACGGTCTCGCGCAGGCGCGTGGCAAGAGCCGCGAGGACTTGATCCCCCGCGGTGTGACCGAGCGACTCGTTGGCCATGGTGAAGCGGTCGATGTCGATCAGCATGAGCGCCACCGTGGCGTCGCCGCGGCGACGCCGCGCGAGCGCCAGCTCCAGACGGTCCAGGGCAAGCGTGCGGTTGGGCAACGACGTCAGCGGATCGTGAAGAGCCGCGTGACGGGTGGCCTCGTCCTTGCGCTGCCGATCGACCGAGGCGGACAGCACGTTGGCGACGGCCTGTAGGAAGTTCACGTCGTCTTCGCTGAAGCGCCCCGTGCGCGAGGAGTAGACGCTCAGCACGCCGAACGGCCGGTCGTGACCCTCAATGATCACCGCCACGCCGCTGCCCATGCCCAGCGCGACCAACCGGGCCACGTCAAACCGCCGCTCGGTGGTCAGATCGTCGCTGAGCACAGTCTCACGCGCATCCAGCGCATAGCCCGCATGGCTGGCTTTCCCGACGGGTACAACCGACGGGGGGTCGGGCTGCCCGACCGAGCAGACCACGTCGATGCCGGCCTCGTCGTCGCGCACACGCAAGACACCGCATATCTGCACGTCAAGCGTGTCCGTGACCGTGGCCACGATCTCGTCGATCAGCGTTCGCAGCTGGTGCTCGCGCAGCGCCACTTCGCTGAGCCGAGCCAGGGCCTCGTGCTCGCGCGCATGGCGAGCCAGCGCGCGTTCCATGTCCCTGGGCGTCATCTAAGTGCGTGCCGGGAGGCCCGGCGCGGTGCAGGAGGTGTCTGGATCAAACGCGTGCTGGCGCTGTTCTGGGTGGTCATCGAAGCACAGGGTGAGTTTGCTCGGGTGCGGTGCAACGTCGGCCCAGATGCATATTCCTCGCACCGGCCAAACGGCCTCCACGGAGTTCATCGGTCGATCAACCTAGAAGCTGAAGCCCCGAAACAGGGCGCACATTGCATGATCTGGTCCAGGCTAGCCAGTCAGCCGGCGGGCCGTGGGGTGCAGTTGGTGACATGCCGCCATGCGCCGTCTGCGGCGGCTTCGCAGCTTGGGCCTTACCATGGGATCGTGTCTGCCCCAGCTCACGCGCGCGCCGCCGCGCGCGCCGCCCGGGTGGGGGCGCTCGTTCTCATGGCGGCTGGGGCGGGAACGCTCGGTGGGAGCTTCAGCGCTGCGCCGGCCGGCGCCGTCACCCGCACCGTCGGCTGCGCGGAACTGCAGGAAACGATGAACCAGGCCGCAGCCCAGCCTGGGCACGGCGAAGGCGATGTGATCGTGCTCGAAGGCATGTGCGACGCCACCAACCTCAAAAGCAGCTCCGGCGTGACGGTGCCCGCGGGAGCAAACTTCGCACTGGAAGGCAAGCCGGGCACCACGTCGGGCTTTGACGGGACCGGCGTCACCCAATCGCTGTTGGCGACAGCCGGCTCCGAAGAAGCCGGCGCACTCACGCTCACCGACCTAACGTTTGCCCACGCCGATCTCAACGGCGCGAGCGCTCTCTCGATCCACGCTGCACGCGTAACGCTCAGCGGCGACACGTTCGTCGAAAACGACGCGCGGGGCGCCAACGGGCATGCGGCGTTCATCGCTATCGGCGCGTCCACATGTCCGCCGTCCTCGGGACCGCCGGCGATCGCAATCACGGGCTCCCGCTTCGTCGACAACAGGCTCTCGCTGCCGAGCGCCGAAGGCGGCGGCGCGGGTGCCTGGCTGCAGGACCCATGCGACGCTGCCGCCAACCAGCTTGAAGGCGACAACTTCGAAGGCAATGTGCTGGAAGCCTCGGGCACGCCGCAGGGCCGCGCGGTCACGGGGGCGGGTCTGGAGTTTGTCGGCTCCGAAGACGAGCCGGCTCCGCTGACCCAACGCGCGAACGTCTTTGACTCAAACCGGATCGCGGCGGCGGCTCCGGCGGAGGGCAACTACGGCGGCGGCGGCGAGTGGGTGCGAAGCGCCAACCTGTTCAGCGTCGGCGACCGCTTCTCGCGTAACGCGATCGCGGGCACCGCCAGCACCAACGAATCCAGCTGGAGCTGGGGCGCCGGGTTGGGCATCATCGTGCCGTCGGAGACCTCGGCGTGCAACCCCTCGGTGTCTTCCCAGAGCACGCTCCAAGATGCCGTCGTCACGGGCAATGCGATCGGTCCGGGCACGTCCGCGCTGCTCGGCGGCGGTGGACTGTGGGTGGGCTGTATCACGATCAGGATTCTGGACTCGACGGTCACCCAGAACGCGGCGCCTGTGGGCTCCGGGATCGAAGGCGAACCGCAGTCGCGACTGGAAATGGGCAATTCGATCGTTGCCGGCGACTCCGGCGGCAACGAGACGGCGGGGTTCGAAGGCGACGGTGGCTCGCGGACGGTGGCCTACAGCGATGTGTGCGCCGTCACCACGTCCACGGAAGCACTTCCAGGGGCAGGCAACATCTGTGCCAAGCCGCACCTGACCAACGAAGGCAATTCGGCATCCGTGGATGTGCACGAGACCGCAGCAAGCCCCACCATCGATGCCGGCTCAAACCTCCTGGTGCCGGCCGGGCTGAGTACTGACTTCTTCGGCGACCCACGAATCCTGGCTGGCCGCAGCATTGTCCCAACGTGCATCCCGCCCGAGATCGTCCACCCCGTCGCGGGCCCGGCCGTGGTTGACATGGGGGCCAGCGAGTTTGGCCCGGTCGTGGTGCCGCAGACCGCGATCCTGTGCACAGTGACTGGGGAATCGGCGTTTGCCCTGCCAAAGGTGATCGACGGGACAAAGGGAACGCTGGTGTTGAAGTTCCCCCAACTGGGGACGGGCACAGTCCATGTGCGCGCCACTGCGAAGGTCACCGTGCCGGCCGTAAAGGGCACGAAGGCGCGACCGCACCAGGCGAAGCGGACGGTCCTGATCCCGTACGGGCAGGTCACTCGCCTTGTAACCAAGACTGGCAAGGTGACGCTCACGCTCACGCCCACGATCCAGGCGCGGGGATCGCTGGCGCGCCGAGGGCAGCTGCGGGTGCGCCTGGCGATCACCTTTAAAGCCTCCGGCGCGTCGCCGCAGACCCGCGTCGAGACGGTCACCGTGAAGTTCCGTGCGCCGACGCGGCGTTCGCGCAGCTGACGGCCTGCAATTCGCCCCCGGCCTGCAGTTCACGCCCGGGCCTGCAGTTCGCGCCCGGATCGCTGCCAGACCGCCGCGAGCTCGATGGGCGCCACCGGCCGCATCTGGCATACCTAAGTGGATGCTTGAGTATGCCGAGCCGGACAGCGCCGAGTTGGACAGCGTCTTTCATGCGCTGGCGGACCCCAGTCGTCGGGCGATGGTCGATCAGCTCAGTCGTGGCACGGCCTCGGTGAGCCAGCTCGCCGGCCCGCTGTCCATTTCGCTGGCGGCCGTCGTGCAGCACCTGCACGTGCTGGAGCAAAGCGGGCTGGTGCGGTCGCAGAAACTCGGCCGGGTTCGCACCTGTGCCATCCAGCCGACCCCACTACGCGTGGCCGAACAGTGGGCCGCCGACCGGCGCGCCGCGTGGGAGCACCACCTCGACCGCCTCGGCGACTACCTCGCCCAACAGCCACCAGACCAAAGGAGAAAGCATTGAGTCACACCGACACGACAGATACCGAGCGCCCGACAGTCCACGCCAGCTTCGTGATCGAGCGAACGTACGCGACATCGCCAGCGGCCGTGTTCGCCGCATGGGCCGACGAGGACTCGACGCGCTTGACGCTGACCGAGCACGGCGTCTTTCTCGATGGCCTGGATACGCCGGCGGAGCGTGAGCACGGCACCAACGCGCTCATGGATGCGCTCGGCACTCACCTCACGCGCGGCGGCAAGTGACGGCGCTGCCTGACGACTCGCCGGTCTCGCACGCCTCCAGCGCGGACCGGTCGCGCTGGACCGCGCTGTACGTGCTGTGCGTGGGCGTCCTGATGATCGTGCTCGACGTCACGGTGGTCAACGTTGCGTTGCCGTCAATTCAGACCGCCCTGCACTTCTCGACCTCCAGCCTGGCCTGGGTGATCAACGCGTACCTGATCGCGTTCGGCGGGCTGCTGCTGCTGGCCGGGCGCATCGGCGACCTGATCGGGCGTCGCACGGTATTCCTGGCCGGGGTTGGCGTCTTCACGTCGGCCTCGCTTCTGTGTGGCCTGGCGCAGAGCCAGACGTGGCTGATCGTTGCCCGGTTTATCCAGGGTGTGGGCGGCGCGATGACCTCGGCGGTGGTCCTGGGCATGATCGTGACGATGTTCCCGGAGCCGCGCGAGCAGGCCAAGGCGATCGGCGTGTACGCGTTCGTGGCGTCGGCCGGCGGGTCGGTGGGCCTGCTCGCGGGCGGCGTCATCACGCAGGCGATCGACTGGCACTGGATCTTCTTCGTAAACGTCCCAATCGGCATTGCGACCGCCGTCTTCGCCATGCGCCTGCTCGGCCGCGACGCAGGCATAGGTCTCAGCGCTGGCGCAGACATTCCGGGCGCAGTGCTAATCACTTCAGCCCTGATGCTGGGCGTCTACACGATCGTCAAGCCGGCCGCCGAATCGGGTTGGGGAGCACAGCGAACGCTCCTGTTGGGCGGCGTGTCGCTGGCCTTGCTGGTGGCATTCCTGGCGCGCGAGGCGACGGCGTCCCAGCCGCTTGTGCCGTTGCGGATCTTCCGCTCGCGCCAGGTTGCCCTGGCCAACGTGATTCAGGTCTTGTCGGTGGCGGGCATGTTCGGGATGTTCTTTTTGGGCGCCCTGTACCTGCGCCGAGTGCTCGGCTATGACGCCCTTCAGACCGGCCTCGCGTTCCTGCCGGTCACATTGACGATGGGCTTGCTGTCGGTTCGCTACTCCGAGTGCCTGGTCACACGCTTTGGGGCGGTCAGGCTCCTGGCTCCGGGACTGGGATTGATCGTGCTCGCCTTGGTGCTGTTCGCTCGGGCGCCCGTTCGCGCCGGCTATATCGCGTCGGTGATGCCATCGATGCTGCTCCTGGGCATCGGCGCGGGCGTCTGTTTCCCGGCATTGATGAATGTCGCCATGTCGGGGACCGGTCCCGAGGATGCGGGCCTGGCATCCGGACTGGTCAACACCACCGCCCAGGTCGGCGGCGCGCTGGGCCTGGCGGTCCTGGCCACGCTGTCGGCCTCCCGCGCCCACGACCTACTGCAACAGGGCCGCCCCGGCCTGGTGGCGCTCACCGGCGGCTACCACCTGGCGTTCTGGATCGCTGCCGGCCTCGCGGGCGCGGGGATCGCGACGGTCCCGGCACTGGCGGGCACCAAACGGTCCGCGGAGGTCGTTCCTACGCTTACCTGAGCACGTCGGCGGCGCCCACGACATCCTCCAGGCCGTTCGACTGCGGGCGGTCCCCCGGGCCTGACTCCGGGCCGCACGACTGCGGGCGCAGCTCATCGGATGCGGGCGTGGAATGGCGCGCCAGGACCCCGCGCTCGTCGACGAAGTAGGCGCCCATGCGCTGGAGCGGCGGCGAGTAGACGTGCAGCGTGACAGCGGGGTCGGTGCCCGCGTGGCGCACGCGGTGGAAGATCGGAAGAGCGTCGTGTAGGGAAAGAGTGTA
>CAJCIJ010000032.1 GCA_903970315.1 Actinomycetota bacterium | reverse complement strand
GCCGAGGCATCGTTTATCGGTGGCGATGCGATCGAGGCGGTGCGCGCATCCGGGCCCCGCGACAAGCTTGTTGCGCTGCGCGTCGACGGGCCCGGCATACCCCGGCAGGGAAACCCCATCGTCGGTGGCGGCGAAGTCTGTAGCGGCACGCTCTCGCCCTGCCTTCAGGTGGGCATTGGCCTGGCGTACGTTCCCGCCGAGGCCGCCCTGGAGGGCGGCCGTCTGGAGATCGACGTGCGCGGGCGCCTACGTCCCGCGACTATCGTCGCGCGGCCATTCGTGAAAGGAAGCGCCTGAGATGGCCCCCGCAAGCTACCCGCAAGACCTGCTGTATCACCCAGAACACGACTGGGCTCGTATCGAAGGCGACGAGGCCACGCTGGGGATCACCTGGTACGCGCAGGACGTCCTCGGCGAGGTCGTCTTCTTCGATCTGCCGAGCGTGGGCACAGTAGTCAGTCAGGGCGAGGCCTATGCCGAGGTCGAGTCCGTCAAGGCGGTGTCCGACGTGATCGCACCGCTGAGCGGTGAGATCGTCGCGGTCAACGACGCGCTCGCCGCCGGCCCGCAGGCGATCAACGAGGACCCATACGGCGACGGGTGGCTGGTCAAGATCCGGCTCGCCGACCCATCCGGCCGCGAGAGCCTGCTGGACTCAGAGAGCTATGCGGCCGGTCTGACGAGCACCACAGGCCAAGCGTGAGCCGTCAAGCGTGAGCCGCTACACCGCAGCCACCGACGACGATCGGCAGGCCATGCTCGACGCGATCGGCGTGGGTTCGGTTGAGGAGCTCTTCGCCCGCCAGGTCCCCGACCAGGTGCGGCTCCGCGGGGAGTTGGCCCTCCCGGACGGCCTCAGCGAGCAAGAGGTCTATGGACACCTGCGCGAGCTCGCCCAGCGCAACGTCAGCACCGAGCAGGAGATCTCATTCCTGGGCGCCGGGATGTACGACCACTATGTGCCCGCGATCGTGGACATGCTCTGTGAGCGCTCCGAGTTTCTGACGCCGTACACGCCCTATCAGCCCGAGGTCTCCCAGGGGAGCCTGCAGGTGATGTTTGAGTACCAGACTGCGATCTGCGAGCTGACGGCGCTGCCCGTGGCAAACGCCTCGGTCTACGAGGGCCCGAGCGCTGTCGCGTCGGCTGCCTACCTGGCCAAGCTCCACAACGGCCGCCCGCGTTTCGTCGTCAGTGCCGGGCTGCATCCGCACTCGCTGCAGACGCTGCGTACCTACGCGCGCGGCTTTGACGCCGAGATCGTCGAGGTGCCACTGATCGCCGACGGCGCCGACGCGGGCTCCGCGGAGGCCCCCGACGGCGGCCGCACCGACGTCGAGCGCTGGCGCGAAGCCATCGACGAGAACACGTGCGCAGCGATCTTTGCCCAGCCGAACTTCTACGGCGTCGTCGAGGACGCTGCCGCCCTGGCTGAGGCCGCCAAGCAGCCGGCGCGCGGCGCTCCGGCCAACGGCGCCGGCGCGGCGCCCCCGGTGGTGATCGCGCAGGTGGACCCCATCACGCTCGGCATCCTGCGGCCGCCCGGCGACTGCGGCGTAGACGTGGCCGTGGGGGAGGGTCAGGCACTCGGCGGGCGCCTGGACTTCGGTGGGCCTTCGTTTGGGCTCTTTGCGGCGCGCGAGGAGTTCCTGCGGCGGATGCCCGGGCGCATTGCCGGCGAAACCCGCGACGTCGACGGTCGGCGCGGCTTCGTGCTCACATTGCAGACCCGTGAGCAGCACATTCGCCGCGAGCGGGCGACCTCCAACATCTGCACCGCCCAGGCACTGAACGCGCTCGCGGGCACCGTCTACCTCTCCTGGCTGGGCCGCCACGGGCTCGTGGAGCTCGGCGAACTGCTGATGGCCCGCACGGAGTATGCGCGACGCGCTCTGGAGGCCATCGACGGCGTTCGCACTCTCTACTCGGCGCCGGTGGTCCGCGAGCTTGCGCTGCAGATCGATGGCGACATCCCTGCCCTGCGGAGAGCGTGCGCCGACCGGGGGGTCAACCCCGGCGCAGACATCCAGGCGCTCACGGGCCGGGCGGCCGACAACGGGGGCCTGCTCGTCGCGATCACCGAGCAGCGGACCAGGGCCGACATCGATCGCCTGGTCGCCGTGATCGGGTCGGCGATAGCCCAGCAGCGCGCCTCCGCTGCCGCCGGCCCCGACGCGGGCGCTCCGCGCGAGGCGGTGCCGGCATGACCGTCGGCGCCCCAACAATCGACCCAGACGAGACGCGCACGATCTTTCAGCGCGGGGCACCCGGCCGGCGGGCGTTTGTCTGTCCGCCATCGGAAGTCCCGGCGCTGGCCCCCGCCGAAGTCCTGCCGGAGCGCCTGCTGCGCCAGGCACCGCCACGCCTGCCCGAGGTCTCCGAGCCGGAGATCGTGCGCCACTACGTGGGCCTTTCCAAGCGCAACTTCGACCTGGACTCCGGCTTCTACCCCCTGGGGTCGTGCACCATGAAGCACAACCCCCGCTTGCACGAGCGCGTCGCTGCACTGAGCGGCCATGCGCGCCTGCACCCACTGCAGGACCCCGAGCGCGCACAGGGCGCGCTGGAGCTGATGTGGCGCCTGGAGCGGGCGCTGTCGGAGCTCGCAGGCCTGGCGCATGTCTCGCTGCAGCCGTCCGCCGGCTCTCAAGGCGAGCTCGCCGGTGTGCTGCTGACGCGCGCCTACCACGAAGACCGCGGCCAGCAGCGGCGCAAGGTCCTCATCCCGGATACCGCACACGGCACCAACCCGGCCACCGTGGCCATGGCCGGCCTGGTCACGGTCACGGTCCAGACCAACGCCGACGGCGGCGTGGACCTGGATGATCTCCGCGCCAAGGTCGATGACGACGTGGCCTGCCTGATGCTCACCAACCCCAACACGCTGGGGCTGTTTGACCCGAACATCGTCGCGATCGCGAGCATCGTCCACGAGGCCGGCGCGATCCTCTACTACGACGGAGCCAATCTCAACGCCGTCATGGGCATCTCGCGTCCTGGCGACATGGGCTTTGACATCGTCCACTTCAACCTGCACAAGACGTTCACGCAGCCCCACGGAGGCGGCGGCCCGGGCTCGGGCCCGATCGCCGTCTCAGACCGCATCGAGCCGTACCTGATGGTGCCCCGCATAGTGCGCTACGACGACGGGCACTTCGAGCTGTCAGAGCAGGCGCCGCGCTCGATCGGTCGCCTGCGTGGCTTCCAGGGCAACTTCGGCTGCTTCGTGCGCGCCTACGCCTACATCTGTTCGCTCGGAGCCGCGGGCCTGAAGGACGTGTCCGAGGTGGCCGTGCTCAATGCCAACTATCTGCTGGCGCGGTTGTCCGAGCAGGGGGTGGCCGAGTACCTGCCACGGGCCTACGGTCAGCTGTGCATGCACGAGCTGGTGCTCTCCGGCGCACCGATGCGGCGCGAGCTGGCGGTCAAGACTCTGGACCTGGCCAAGCGCCTTTTGGACCACGGGTTTCACCCGCCCACCGTGTACTTCCCGCTGCTGGTCGAGGAGGCGTTGATGATCGAGCCCACCGAGACCGAGACCAAGGAGACCCTCGACGCCTTCGCTGACGCCGTGGCGGCGATCCTCGCCGAGGCCGCCTCGGACCCCGAGATCCTCAGGCAGGCGCCTCACACCACACCGGTGCGGCGTCTGGACGAAGCGACCGCGGTCAGGAGCCCGGTTCTGCGCGAGCGGCTCGCCGACGCTCCGCGGGAGCCGGCCCATGCCGGCTGAGCCCGCATCCGCGCACGCAGCCGACAACGCCAACGGCGGCGCCTCGGGACCGCTGTCGGCGCCGGCTGCGCTGCGGATCTTCTCCGGCATCCAGCCGACAGGCGACAAGCACCTGGGCAACTACATCGGCGCTATTCGCCAGTACGTGGACGGCCAGGACCGCGGCGAGGCGCTCTACTGCATCGTCGATCTGCACGCGCTCACCGCCGCGCATGATCCCGACGCGTTGCGTCGGTCGGTATATGACCTCACGGCATTATTGGTTGCCGCCGGCCTGGATCCCACCCGCTGCCTTTTGTTTCGCCAGTCAGACGTGCCCGAGCACACCGAACTGTCGTGGATCTTGTGCTGCCTGACCGAGGTCGGGCGCCTGCAACGCATGCACCAGTTCCGCGACAAGTCGGTCGCCCAGCGCGAGCTGGTAAACGCGGGCGTCCTGTTCTATCCCGTCCTACAGGCCGCCGACGTGCTTGCCTACCGCGCCCATGAGGTGCCCGTGGGAGAGGATCAGCGCGAGCATCTGGAGCTCATGCGCGACGTCGCCCGCCGCTTCAACTCGCGCTTTGGCCAGGGTGGCGAGGTGTTGGTGGTGCCCGAGCACCGAATCCCCGAGGTCGGGGCGCGGATCATGGACCTGCAGGAGCCCACACGCAAGATGTCGACGACCGGCGGCAGCGAGGAGGGCACCGTCTACGTGCTCGACGAGCCCGAGATCATCGAGCGCAAGATCCGCCGCGCGGTCACCGACTCCGGCGCCGGCATCGTCCGTGGCGCCGATAAGCCCGGCGTGTCGAACCTGATCGAAATCATGGCCGTGGCCCGCGGCTGCACACCTGAGGAGATCGAAGCCCAGATGGCGTCGGCGCGCGGCTACGGCGATCTGAAGGCAGCGGTTGCCCAAGCGACGGTCGAGATGCTCGCGCCGGTTCGCGACCGTTACGCCGACCTGCGTGCCGACGAGCGAGCGTTGGACGCGATCCTGGCCGCAGGAGCGCAGCGCGCCAAGGCGATCGCGGCGGCGACGCTCACCGACGTGCGCCAGTGCGTCGGAGTGGGTGCGCTGTCCGCTGCCCCGTCGGCGGCGATCGGTACGGTGGGCCGATGACCGTCGTGGCCCTGGATCTGGATCTGGACCTCTTCAGCGGCCCGTTTGATCTGCTGCTGGCGCTGATCCTGCGCGAGGAGGTCGATCTGCTGGAGTTCGACCTGGCC
>CAJCIJ010000031.1 GCA_903970315.1 Actinomycetota bacterium | reverse complement strand
CGCTGGCAGGTGGACCCGTCGTGGTGGGTCATCAGCCTGCTGGCCCGCACCGGCCTTGCCTGGGATGTGGTCGGGATCTCGCCGACCCGCCGCGCCGCCAAGCTCGCCTGACCATCAGGCCGGCCGTCGCGGCGGCTATTGCGCGGGTCGTCGCGCGCGGACCTGGTAGACGGCCGTGTAGCCGTCCAGAAACCCCATCCGGGCGGCCCGCAGGTACAGCCGCCAGACGCGCGTCCGTTCGGACCCCGCCAGCCTGACAGCCTCGTCGAGGTGTTCATCCAGGCGTCGCGACCACTCCGCCAGGGTGAGCGCGTAGTCGCGCGCGAACGCCTCGATGTGCTCGCTGACAAGGCCCGCGCGCTCCATCGCGAGCTGGATGCGAGAGAGATAGAGGGGCTCGCCGTCGGGGAACACGTAGCGGTTGGTGAACGGATCGTCGCTGCCGTCGGCGTCGGCCATCAGGGCGGCGATGCCGTGGTTTAGCAGCAGGCCGCCGGGAACAAGCAGCGAGGACAGGATGCGCGCGTATTCGTCGATGCGCGTCTCGCCCACGTGCTCCACCATCCCAATGCTTGCGATCGCGTCAAAGGGCCCCTCCGCGAGCTCGCGGTAGTCGGCCACCCGGATCTCGACCGCATCGGCCACGCCGGCCTCGGCAACACGCTCGCGTGCCAGCTTGGCCTGGGACTGCGACAGGGTGATCCCCAGCACGCTGGCTCCGTGCTGCTTGGCGGCGTGGATGGCGAAGCTGCCCCAGCCACAGCCCACGTCAAGGACGCGCTGCCCGGGCTTCAGTTCCAGCTTGCGCGCAATCAGCTCGAGCTTGGCCTGCTGGGCTTCCTCCAGCGTGCGCGCGCCGTGCGCGTAGACCGCGCAGCTGTAGGTCATGGAACTGTCCAAAAACAACGCAAAGAAGTCGTTGCCGACCTCGTAGTGGTAGCGGACCGCCGCCGCGTCGCGCTCGCGGCTGTGGCGCTCGCCTCCGAGCACGAGCTCAAGCGGTGGTCGCTGCGGCACACCTGCGGGCAGCGCGGCGACGCTCGCTGCGACCAGCACGCGGAGGCGATCCAGCGTCGCCACGGGGGGCGGCTCGAACGAGTCGACGACCCCGAACGCTGCGTCGAGGTCCTCGGCGTCCAGGGAGCCTTCCACATAGGCTCGACCGAGGCCCAGTGTGGACGGCGAGCGAAGCACGTGAGCGATCGCCGCCGGAGAGCGAAGCTCAAAGGTGGGGGCGTCGCCGGCTGTTGTGGCTTTCAGCACCGACCCGTCCCAGAAGCGGATGTCAAAGGGCCGGCTGGGCATCGCCTTGCCCAGCGAGCGCCGCAGCGGGGCTGTCAGCGCCTTCTTATACAGGTGTCTTGCCGGTCTTGGCCTTGGCGGCAGCGCTCGTGCGGGTGCGGCTGGCCGCGGTGCTCTTGGGCTTGCGTGCAGCGGCGGCGCCGCGCGTCGAGCCCGCGGTGGCCGCCTTGGCGGGCGCCTTCTTGGCCGTGGACTTGCCCGTCGCCCGGCTTGTCGCCTTGCTGGCCGCTTTGCCAGCCACCTTGGTGGCCTCCTTGGTGGCGCGTTGCGCCCCCTTCTTCACGCCGCTCGGCGATGGACGGGTGCTCGCCAGACGCTTTTGGGCCTGGTCGAATTCCGTCTGCAGCGTGCTCGTCAGCTTGCCTGCGCTGCTGCGCGCGCTCTCAAGGACAGTGCGCAGGTCCTTGTGCAGCGCACGGACGTCGCGCGTGTGGCCGCTGGGGGCACTCGCCCTCAACGCGGCCAGGGCGTCGTGCGCGGCATCGATTGACTTCCCAAGGCGCTTCAGCGCGGCTGGTTCTCGGAAGGGCACGCTCGGGCGCGAGGCTTTGGCGATGTTGGCCGCGCGCGAGGCGCGCGAGGCAGGCTTCTTGGCTGGGGGCATCAGTAGCTCCTGCTGTGCGAGGACACGGACGGGCGACACTCTATCCGAGCCGCTCCGCGCCCAGTCGTCCGCGACCGGCCGCACCCGCCCGTGGCCGGCATCGATGGCACGTCCCTACTCTGAGTCGGGCACGTTGTCGCGCAGCTCTCGTAGCCACGGCTCGGCGGAGCCGTCGCTGGGTGCGCGCCAGTCACCGCGCGGCGACAGCGAGCCGCCCGAGCCGACCTTGGGGGCGTTTGGTATGGCCGAGCGTTTGAACTGACTGGTGGCAAAGAAGCGCACCAGAAACACCTCCAACCAGCGTTTGATCTCGGCCAGCGTGTACTGGTGGCGCCGCTGCGGCGCGATCAGCTCGGGCCAGGTTCCCTGGGCGGCATCGCGCCAGGCGTGGTGGGCCAGGAACGCGACCTTGCTGGGCCGGTAGCCGAAGCGCAGGATGTAGTACAGGAAGAAGTCCACGAGCTCATAGGGCCCCACGACCTTTTCGCTATCGGGCTCCGGCGCCGCGCCGTCGCCTGCGTCGCTGGGGATCAGCTCGGGCGAGATGGCGGTCGCGAGCACCGACCGCAGTACATCAGCAGCCTCACCGTCGGCCTGGCCCGTCTCGGCCACCCAGGCGATCAGGAACTGGATCAGGGTCTTGGGCACCGAAGCGTTGATGGCGTAGTGCGACATCTGGTCGCCAACGCCGTACGTGCACCATCCCAGGGCGAGCTCACTCAGATCGCCCGTGCCCAGCACTAGCGCGTCGTGCATGTTGGCCAGGCGGAACAGGTGCGACGTGCGCTCTCCGGCCTGGACGTTCTCGTAGGTGATGTCGTACACGGCCGCGCCATCGGCGGCGGGGTGGCCGAGGTCACGCAGCATCTGCGTCGCCGACGGGCGGATGTCGAGCTCGTGGGCGGCGACGCCGAGCGCGGCCATCAGCTCATGGGCGTTGCGCAGCGTGGCGGCGCTCGTCGCGAAGCCGGGCAGCGTGTAG
>CAJCIJ010000030.1 GCA_903970315.1 Actinomycetota bacterium | reverse complement strand
CCGTCGGCCACGCGACGAAGGCCTTCGTCGACGAGCCGATCAGCGCCGCGGTCGGGCTCGATCAGAACCCCGCTCACGGTGTGTCCCAGCCCAGTCAGACGCTGCGCCACGCCCAGCAGCGAGAACGCGATCGGGCTGCTCGACGCAGCGGCATGCCCGCTGGTCACCAGCGCCCTCAGTGGCACGGTCTGCGCTTGGCCGTCGGCGTACACGGTGACCGTGGACCCCACTACAGCGCCAATCGCGTGCGCAACGCCTGCGGGGACCGCCAGACCGCCGGCCAGCACCCCGGCTTCGGCTTCGGCCTCGCCCACCGCCGTGCCCCCCAACTCGGCGAGGTTTGAGCTGACGCCGATCAGGTGCACTGGGGAGCGCCCGTGCGGGCCGCCCACCGACACGTCCTCGCGCAGCAGGTACACCGCCGTGCGCACCCCCGGCAGGCCACCGGCCCGCTGCGCCGTGGCTTCCGGGAAGCCGGCATCCAGCGACGGCGCCGCCAGGCTGTAGCGCGCGTGGCCGACAAACCCGCGGATCAGTTCATCGCCGGCACGGGTGAACGTGGCGCTGGCGGCGAGCACGCCTACCAGCAGCGCCACACCCACGGCGATGCCACCGCCTGCAAGCAGCTCCTGCACGCCGTAGGAGCGCAGCCGGCGCCAGTACAGGTAGACCACCAGGCTCGGGCGCAGCCCGAGGATCTTGGGGTTCAGGGCGTGCCTCACGGGGTTGCAGTGCTCAGCTCGGCGTGCAGCCCGTCTGTGAGTCGTCCGTCGCGCAGCGTGTGCACCCTGTCGACGAACGCCAGCGCCTCCGGGTCGTGTGTCACCAGCAGGCCCGGCACATCGCGCTCGTGGCAGATATCGCGCAACAGCGCCAGGATTTCGCGCGTACGCAGCGAGTCCAGATTTCCCGTGGGCTCGTCGGCGAGCAGCAGGCGCGGTTCGTTGACCAGCGCCCGTGCGATCGCCACGCGCTGGCGCTCACCCATCGACAGCCGCTCGACCGGGTGGTCGATACGTGCGCCCAGGCCCACGCGTTCCAGCCACCCCGTCGTGCGCGCGCGCGCCTGCTGGAGCGTCAGACCGGCCGCGGGCAGCTTGATCAGGGCGTTGTCAAGCGCCGATGCGCGCGGCATGAGATGGAAGGACTGGGTCACGAACCCCACCTCCCCCAGGCGGTAGCGCGCGCGCTCACGGTTGCCCATCTTGCCAATGTCGCGCGAGTCAAAGAGGACGGTGCCCGAGTCCGGCGCCATCAGACCCGCCGCCAGCAGTAACAGCGTCGTCTTACCCGATCCGCTGGGCCCGTACAGCCCCACCAGCTCGCCGCCGGAGAGCGTCAGCGAGACGCCGTCTACGGCCCGCACCAGCTCACTGCCGCTTCTGTAGTGCTTGGCGACCTCGCGCAGTTCCAGGCCGCTCACAGCGCCGAGCGCTGGACTGCCTGGAATCCACGGCCCGGGAAGGGCACAACGACGCCGGTGTCGTCGCTGGAAGTGACCTCGCCGGCGCCGATCGACATCGTGACCACGGCGCCCTGGAGGGCAATCAGCTCTTCGGATGCCAGCAGGACCGCCAGCTTGCGCTCCTGACCAAGCCTGTGCAGCAACGCCCCGAACTGCTCGCGGCCACCGATACTCGGGATCACCGCGGGCTCGTCGACAAGCAGCAGCCGGGGGTCAAAGAGCAGTGCCCGGGCAAGCATCACGCCCATGCGCTCGACAACTGGCAGTGCCGCGGTGGCCTCAAGGCCAACTGCAGCCATTCCCACCTCGTCAAGAGCCGCGTACGCGCGGCGCCTTGCCTCCCCGGCCGTCAGACCCGCGCTGCCCAGGGCGAGCGTGAGGTACTCGATTACATCCTCTCGCGGACGCGGTGAGAAGGCATCGGCGGAGACCAGCCCAACGGTTCCGCGCAGCAGGCGTGCGCGTTTGGGCGCCGCCAGCTTGGCCAGGTCCTGGCCGTCGATGCGAACCGAGCCCTCGTCGGCGAGCGTCAGTCCCGCAGCCATGCGAAGCAGCGTCGACTTGCCCGAGCGCCGCGACCCGTAGAGGCCGACAAAGGCGCCGTCGTCGATCTCAAACGAGACTCCGTCGAGCACCGCCATCGCACGCGCGCCGTCCCATCGGCGCTTGACAACGTTCGCAAACGCGAGCAGTGGCGGGGTCGCGCCCACCGCGGTCCTAACGGGACCCGCTGAACTCAGCCAGGCGCATCCGCGTCTGGCGCGACCAGTCGATCTCGGCCTGCAACCGGGCTGACACGCCGCTGCGCAGGCAAGTCAAGAAGAGGTCCTTCCACGATCCCGCGCCGCCGCTCATCGGCGGCAGCAGCGCCACCATCTGCAGGCACTCCTGCTCGTGCACCCTCAGGGCCCGGTCCAGCAGGCGCGCGTCGGCCTCGCCGCGCGCTGCTGCGAGCTTTGCGTGCAGCGCCGAGCGCATTGGCTCGGCAGGCAGGAGCGTTTCAAGCCACAGCGTCAGCGCGCCCGCGGTCTGATCGGTGGGGTGGTAGACCACACGCCCCCGCGCGCTTGAGGCCTGCGGGTCCTCGCACTCGCGCACAAGCCCCTCGTGCTCGAGGCCGGAGAGCAACCTGTAGACGTCGGTGGGGTCGATCTGCCAGGACTCGCCCAGACGGCGCGAAAGACGCGAGGCCAGGTCACCGCCGTGGCCGGGACGCTCGAGCAGCAGTCCGAGCAGAGCGCCGCGCAACGGCGACGATGCACCCTGCATCCACTTCCTGCTCGACCTTCCTGTTGCTTGCATGCGGCCCCTCCCCGGGCCCGACCGGACCCGGTCCGATCGATGTGAGTCGATGATACTCCTGCCAGCGGGCGCTGGCAAGCGCCGGCTCAGTAGTGAACGCTGGCTTGAACCTGCACCGTCCCGGAGTGCGTGATGCGGTTTTCGGCGCCGTAGAAGCGGCCGGTGCCGGCGGCATGAAGGTAGGCGCCGCTGCCGCGATCGACGGACCCGCTGCCCTGGAAGCTGGCATACGGGCGCCGTCCGAACGTCAGCGTGCCCCGACCGGAGCCCGAGATCGTTCCGGCGCCGGTTTGCAGCGTGAACGTGAAGTGAAACACCGCCCCTGCGACAGTGGAGCTGAATCGCAACGTCCCCTTCAGCGTGCCTGTGGCCGGCCCCACCTCGACGGTTACATCGCCGTTGCTGCTGGCCGGCTGGACCTTTGCGACATCACGCACCGAAAGCACGTGCGACGACGAGGCGAGATCTGGCCGCAGCCGGGCTGGGACGCCCGGCGCGGCTACCAGGGCGGCTGCAATGGCAACCGAGCCCACGAGCACCGCCCTGCTCACGACACGCGCCGATGGAGGCTCAACCGCCGACAAGCAGAGCGGCCTGCAGGGTCATGCCGGGGCCGAACGCCATCAACACCACCGGATCGCCGGCCTCCAAGCCGACCCCCCGCCAGATGTCCTCCAACACCACGAAGGCGGTCGCCGATGAGCAGTGACCGTGGTCACGAAGCACCCCACGGGAACAGTCAAGCACGGCGGGGTCCAGGTCCAACTCCTCGGCCACAACGTCAAGGATCGCCGGGCCTCCGGGGTGAACAGCCCAACCGGCCACGTCGGCGACGCCGAGCCCACTGCGCGCAAGCAGCGCCGTGACCGTGCCGGCGACATGGTCGCGCAGCACCCGCGGGATCTCGGGCGAGAGTCCGATTCGAAAGCCGGAGTCTGTGACATCCAGGCGCACCATGTGTTGGCTGTCGGGGTCGGTGACGGCGATGCGGTCCACCACGGTCAAACCGCCTGCCGAGGGCACCACGGCTACCGCGCTGGCAGCGTCGGAGAAGAGCGCGTGGGAGATCACCTGATCGAAATCGCCACTTGGGGGCTGGATGTGCAGACTTGCCAGCTCGATGCACACCACCAGGCCCACCTGCCCCCGCGCCGCCGCCGCGTCGGCTGTTGCCGCCAGACCGGCGAGCCCCCCCACGCAGCCCATGTGCCCGACGTGCAGCCGCGCCAGCGACGGGCGCAGCCCCAGCTCGCGACAGAGCTCGATGTCCACGCCGGGCATCCCGTAACCCGTGGAGGAGACGACCGTCAGCATGTCCACCGCTGCCGCATCCAAGCCCGCCTGAGCCAGAGCGCCGTGCGCCGCCGAGACGCACAGCGAAAGTGCCTCCTTGGCGAAGCGCTGCATGCGGCGCTCGGTCCCCCAGGAGGCGATGTCGGCGTCGGCTACCGGGTCGACCACGTGGTGGCGAGAGTCCACGCCGCAGTTGCGCCACACGCTGGCCACGCGCTCGTCGTAGCCGTAGTGGGCGCCGAAGAACAGGTCCCAGCTCTCCTGCTGGCCGATGGTTGGCGCGAAAGCGCAGCTCACGCCGGCAACGCTTGCCGGTGTGACGCGACGAGCGCGCTCGTCGGCCGCCGGAGCGGCGGCTCGGCGCCTGTAGTCGCGAGCCGGCGGGCGCACTGGTGCGTTGCGCTGTGCCCACATGCGTGAGCGCGAGAGCTCAAGCGCCCGACGGGCCACAACGCCGCCGCCTGGGCTGTGCTCCATCGCTAACCCAGCGAAGAACGGAAGCGCGGGTCGGACGCTCGGCACGCCCGACCCGCAGCTCTGGAGGAGATGTGATTAGGCCCTTGGACCACCAGCCGCGTTCCGATGAGACAGCGGCACGCGTAGCTCCCGTCCTCCTGGGCGCCACGGGGACACGAGGTTCCGGCTGGTGAGAAGTCGTGCGTCATCACGTGGGATGTTCTACACCCGCCCGCGCGGCCTGCCTATTGGAAAGTTCAAGAAAGTTCCAGAGCCGGGTTTCCGAGCCCGGACTCCGGCGCGGACTCTGGGCGCTCGCAGGCCGCGGTGTGAGGGCGATTGCGCGCCCGCGCGGTCGTCTACCGCCAACCCTCCACCGGCCCACAGCCGGCGCACGTCAGCCAGCACCTCGTCTGCCACGGCCTGCTGGCGCTCGCGGCTTGCGATGCGCTCGCCCGGCGCCAGGCTGTAGCGGCGTGGACTGCCGTAGCGAACCCTGACCGCCGGAAACTGGAGCCGGCGCCAGTGCCGTGCCCGGTGGGAGCCGACGATCGCCGCGGGCACCACAGGCGCGCCGCTTTCCAGAGCCAGCCGTCCCACGCCCGGGCGCGCTCTGTCGCCCATCTGGTCGGTGCGCGAGCGACCGCCCTCGGGGTAGAGCACCACGACTCCTCCACGCGCCAGGATCGCCAGCGCCGTGGCGATGGCCTCCTCGTCGTGATGGCCCCTGCGCACAGGGAATGCCCCCGCGTGCATCAGCACCCAGCCAAGCGGCCCGGCAAAGAGTTGTGACTTGCCCATGAAGCGCACGCGCCTGCGCAGGTACATCGCCACAAAGAAGTGGTCAAGGGCCGAGAAGTGGTTGGGCGCGATGATCGCCGGTCCGCTGGAGGGCACGCTGGGAGCATCGGAAGCGCGTGCTCGGTAGACGAGCATGCACCAGGGGACCACCACCAGGCGCACCAGATCCTGGATTGCGTCGGCGCCGTGGCTGCGCGCCCAGGTGTGAAAGTGCTGAAAGTCAGACGCGGGGCGTTGGTCTGAGTAGACCTGAGGTTTCAGCGCCGGATTGGGTTGGGGCATGTCACTACAAACACTAGCCGCGCAGCCGGCCCCATGGTTACCGCATGCCCAGCCCCGAGCGCCCACCGTCGCCGGCAACTTCGTGTCCAATGGTGCCTTCGATTGGCACACCGCGCGCACCCCTGTACCGCTGCCAGCCGGCGCCCAACAACAGTGCCGCTGCCACCGGTACGGTCGCCGGCAGCTCGTCTACGAAGAAGAACAAGAGGTCAAAGGCAACCGCCAGGCCGGCGACTGCCACGGCGCCCATCAGGCGCGTCTGTCTGGTGGCATGCAGCGCCAGAAGCCCGCCGAATGCGCCCGCCACGAAGAGGTCGCCGTAGCCCATCACCGCTGTCCCGAAGGTGGCCGCCTGCAGCCGCGGCAGGCCGGCCGGCGGGTGGGCGGCGTTGAGCACGTTGTTGGGATGTTGCAGGAGGTCTGAGATCACCAGTGCGGAGTCCACGGCCGCCATCGCCACGATCCCCACCGCAAGCGCCCGGGCCGGGGTCACGCCGGCGATCAGAAAGCCCAGCGTCACACAACTGGCCGCGGTCAGGACAACCGCCGCCGCCTGGCCGGGGAGGCCTCCCGTATCGGCCCACGCGAGCGCGAAAAGCGCCACGGCCACCAGCGCCCGTGCCGGCTGCGGCCTGGCACCGCCAAACAGAAACGCAACCGCGCACAGCACGGGCACGGCCCCGAGCGCCAGGTACGACAGCGCTTGCGCACCCGCGTTTCCGATCGAGCCCACCACCACGATGAACACCACCACCGAACCGGCCGGCACAAGCGCCCAGGCACGTCCGCGCGCCGAGTCAAGGATCGCCATCGGCGGCCAGCGAACGGGCGCGGCCACCACCACCCCCTGCACCAAAGAGAGTGTGCCTATCGACGCCCAAAATGGCAGTGACACGCTCAGGCCCCGCCGAGCTGTGCCGCCTTGACCACAAGCAGGATCACCGACACCAGCAGATAGACGCGCAGCGTCATCATTGCGACCTTCCGTCCCATCGACCACTGCGGTCTTGACAGCAACGTCAGCGGCGGCATGGTCCACTGCTCCTTGGGAATCGTGGGCGCGTGGTCGATCACAGTGACGGCGGCCACGCCGCGGCGGCCCCACAGACTCGCAAAGCCAAACCCCGCAAGTACAACTGCGGTCACGGCGCCGCCGCCAAGAGCCACGCTCGTCACGTCCACTCCTGGGAACAGCGTGGTTGCCATCAACACCAGCGACAGCAGCACGAGCGTGGCCACGATCACGCTCGCGAGCACATTCAGCCACGGCGGGTTGCGCCACGGCCCGAGCACCTCGCGGTCGTTGCACAAAAGCAGCAGAAACACGCTGGCACTCGGCAGCAGCACCCCCGCCAGCGCCTGCACCGCCAGCGTGATCACGCCCAGCGGAGCCCCGGGAATCAGCACGATCCCCGCCGCGCCCGCGATCAGCAGCCCGAACGTCGCATAGAAGGACTTGGCGTCCGAGAACGAACGGTGCAGCGAGCTCTTTGTGCCGAACACGTCGCCAAAGGCGTAGCTGGTCGACAGCGTCAGCGCGCCCGCGCCGATCAGTGAGGCGTTCAGCAACACAACGGCAAAGAACACCCCCGCGGTGTGCCCGAGCACGTGGCCCAGCGCCAGCGCAGTGACGCCCGCGTCGCCGAAGTGACCGAAGTAGCGCGTGCCCGAGAAGGCAAACGCCGAGATCGCGATCAGGGCGGCGGCACCGATGGTGACCACGAACGCTCCCATCCAGGTGTCGAGGCGCTCGTAGTTGATCCACCGTGGCGTGATCCGCTTGTCAATCACGTTTGACTGCTGAAAGAACAGCTGCCAGGGCGCCACGGTGGTTCCCACGATCCCGATGATCAACAGCACCGCCGTGGAGGTGGCACCGCCGTGAATCGACGGGATCACCAGATGCCGCGCGATGGCGCCCGCATTCGGGTGCGAGAGAAACAGCAATGGGACCACGAGAAAGTTCGCAAACACGAAGATGAACATGGCCCTCTCCCAGAAGCGAAAGCTGCCACTTGCCGTGATCGCCACGAGGCCCAGGGCCGCCAGGGGAACCGACACGTACATCGACACTCCGAGGTAGCCAAGTGCCAGGCTCACGCCGATGAACTCCGTGACGATCGTCAGAAAGTTCAGGAGGAACAGGTCACCCACGCTGAACAGGCCCCAGAAGCGGCCAAAGCGCTCATTGATCAGCCTGGCATGGCCCACCCCCGTGACCGCTCCCAGCCGCACCACCATCTCCTGATTGACCACCAGCACGGGCACGAGCAGGATCAGCACCCACAACAGGCTTGTCCCGTAGTTCTGGCCCGCCTGCGAGTAGGTGGCGACGCCCCCGGCGTCGTTGTCGCCGACCATCACGATCAGGCCGGGACCGAGAATCGCAAGCAGCGCAAGCGTGCGCGAGCGCAGGCCGCGGTGAACCTCGTCGTGCTCGCGAATCGTGCCGAAGGCGCCCTTGATGTCGCCCGTGTGCGCAGAGTCCAGCACGTAGCGATCGCGGGTGCCTGTGGTCGGCTCCGCCGGCGGGGTGCGCCGCTTGGTTGCCACTGCTGGACCTCCTTTCTGCGCGCTCGCAGCCTGTTTGCCGCGGCGGCCGATGGAGGCCCTCAGCCCGTCGGATCAGGGTCCGGCGAGCGGCTGGGCGTCCGGCACGGCAGCCGCGGGGCAGCTACTTCGCGGCGGCTCTGAATCCTGGTATCCGGTGTGATCGCCCATTGCAAAAATCCCGTAAATGATCGGCCAAAAGCCGACTGCATGAGGGTATCAGCCGCGGTCACCGCGCTTAGTCCCGTGCGCCTCCAAAACGCCTGCGCCAATCCTCCGGCAGAAGCAGCTCCAGGATGTCGTCAACGGCAAGCACGCCAATCGGGCGCGCGTCGCCATCGACCACCGTCAGGCACATCAGGTTGAAGTCGGCCATCAGCAGCGCTATCTCCGGAAGATCGGCCTCCGCCGAGACCATCAGGCGCGAGTCGTCAAGCAGGCCGCCCATCGCGCTGTCGGCGTCGGCCTTGACCAGCGCCGCTACCGCCACGCTGCCGGCAAGCTGGCCGCGGGAGTCGACCACGACGACCGTCTGCACCTGCTCGGGCGCCAGCTCGCTGGCGCGTACCAGCTCCAGCGCCCGCCCCACGGTCGCGCCCTCAGGCACCGACACGAAGTCGGGGTTCATCAGACCCCCGGCAGTCTGCGGGTTGTGGCCCAACAGGCCGCGGATCTTGCGCTGCTTGGTGGCCGGCATGGCACCGAGAATGGGGAGGCGGCGATCCTGGTCGAGCTCCATCAGTAGATCCGCGGCGTCATCGGTCTCCATGCGCGCAAGCACGCCCGCCACTTCGGTGTCGGAGCGCTCGCGCAGGAACTCCAGCTGGTGCTCCTCGTCGAGCTCCTGGAAGATGTCGGCCTCAAGCTCCTTGTCGTGGCCCACCGCTTCCAGGATCTCCTCGCCCTCGTCGTGGGAAGCCGCCTCCACCAGGTCC
>CAJCIJ010000029.1 GCA_903970315.1 Actinomycetota bacterium | reverse complement strand
GCCACCGCCGAGCCCGCCGCCGAGCAGGAGCCCGAGCCGGCAGCCGAGGCGGTCGCTGAGGCACCCACGACTGAGGTCGAGCCGGAGCCCGCAGCCGAGGCCGTTGCCGAGCAGCCGGCAGCCGAGCCCGCCGCAGAGGTTGCGGTGGAGGAGCCGGTCGCCCCAGAGCCAGAGCCGGAGCCGGCTGCCGCAGAGCCTGCCGTGGGGCAGAGCGAGCCAGAGCCAGAGGCCGCTGCTGCGCCCGCGATCGAGGAGCCCGTCTCCAAGCCCGAGGCCCCGGATGAGGTTGATGCCGAGCCCGAGGCCGAGGCCGAGCCCGAGGCCAAGCCGTCGCGCAAGCGGCGCTTCCCGTCGATTCGCGGCTCCAAGAAGGCCGAGGAGAAGTGATGAGCGAGCGCGTCGGTCTGCACACCCTTTCGCCCAACCCCGGCTCGCGGCGCGACCGCAAGCGCGTGGGGCGCGGCGAAGGCTCCGGCACGGGCAAGACGTCGGGTCGTGGACAGAAGGGCTACGGATCGCGCACCGGCTCCAAGAGCAGGGCGCGCTTTGAGGGTGGCCAGATGCCCCTTCACATGCGCATGCGCAAGCTGCGTGGGCCGCACATGAAGAAGTCCATGCCTATTGGACCCTTTCGCACCCACACCCAGGCAGTCAACCTTGGTGATCTGGAGGATCGGTTTGAGGCGGGCGCCGAGGTCACGGTGGAGCTGATGCGCTCCAAGGGCCTTGGCACACGCAAGGACATCCCCATCAAGGTGCTCGCCAAGGGCGAGCTCAGCAAGGCGCTGACCGTGCACGCCCACGGCTTCAGCGCCACGGCGCGCGAGCGCATCGAGGCGGCAGGAGGCACCTGCACGGTGCTTGACGGCTAGAATCCGTCGCTCTGCTCTCTACGATTCTCAACGCGTTTCAAGTAGCGGAGATCCGCAAGAAGCTCCTGTTCACGGGAGCCATGCTGTTCATCTACCGCGTCGGCTCCTGGCTGCCTGCCCCCGGGGTCAACGTCCACGCGGTCAACAACCTGCAGAAGCAGTTCAGCGGCGCTGGCATCCTGGGTCTGCTGAACCTGCTCAACGGTGGCGGGCTGGCGCGCCTGGCGATATTTGCGCTGGGCATCATGCCCTTCATCACCTCCTCGATCATCATGCAGCTGATGCAGTTTGCGCTGCCTCCGGTCGAAAAGCTCGCAAAGGAAGGCGAAGTGGGTTACGCGCGCATCACCCAGTACACCCGCTACCTGACGGTGGCACTGGCGTTCGCGCAGTCCATCGTGGTGGTGTTCATCTTCCACCTCCAGGAGCACAGCACGGGCGAATCGGTGATCAACAAGTTCGACGTGCCCCACGTCTTCCTGGTGGTCTCATCGCTGACCGCGGGCGCGGTGCTGTTGATGTGGGTGGGCGAGTTGATCACCCAACGAGGCATAGGCAACGGCATCTCCCTGCTGATCTTCGCCTCGATCGTGTCGCGGCTGCCGTCGCTTGTGAACACGTGGTGGAACAGCCAGAACCAGGGATTCAAGGTGATGCTGCCCTTCCTGGTGCTCGCGGTGCTCGCCTCGGTGGTGTTCGTCCTGGAAGGACAACGGCGCATCCCCGTGCAGTACGCCAAACGCGTGATTGGCCGCCGCATGGCCTCCGGCGGCCAGACCTACCTGCCGTTGCGCCTGAACATGGCCGGCGTCATCCCGATCATCTTCGCCCTGGCGATCATGACCTTCCCGGCCACGCTGGGCCAGTTCATCCACGCCGGCTGGGCGCGCTCCATAGGCGACTTCTTCTCGCCCACGGGCTGGCACTACATCGTGGGCCAGTCCATCTTCATCTTCGTGTTCAGCTACTTCTACACAGCGGTCACGTTCAACCCCGTCGACCAGGCGGACAATCTGAAGAAGTACGGCGGCTTCATCCCGGGCGTGCGGCCGGGACGGCCCACGGCGGAGTTTTTGGATCGCATCCTGGCCCGGCTGACTTTCTGGGGCGCGCTGTTCTTGGCGCTCGTGGCGGCGCTGCCCACGATCCTCCTGGACCAGACCCATCAGAACCTGCAGATCGGTGGAACCTCGATCCTGATCGTGATCGGCGTGGCGCTGGAAACGATGAAGCAACTGGAGGCGCAGCTGATGATGCGCTCCTACGAGGGCTTTCTGAAGTAGCGACCGGTAGGCTTGCCGCGACGTGTCCGAGCTCAATCTGATCCTGCTCGGCCCCCCGGGAGCAGGCAAGGGCACCCAGGCGGAGCGCATCAAGGCCGACTTCAGCCTGCTGCATATCTCCACGGGAGACATGCTGCGCGCGCAGGTCGCCGAGGGCACCCAGCTTGGCAAGAGGGCCAAGGAATACATGGACCGCGGCGAGTTGGTGCCCGACGGCGTGATCATCGACATGATCACCGAGCGGATCGCCTCCCCGGATGCCGGCGACGGCTTCCTGCTGGATGGCTTCCCCCGAACCGAGGCCCAGGCCGACGCTTTGGGTGCGGCACTGGCAGAGGCCGGCACGGCGCTGTCGGCGGTGGTGCTCATGGAGGTCTCCGACGACGAGGTGGTGCGGCGGCTGGCCGGTAGGCGGGTGTGCGTGAAGAACTCCGCCCACATCTACCACGTGGAGTTCGACCCGCCCAAGCGCGAGGGCGTCTGTGACCAGGATGGGGCGCGCCTGATCCAGCGCGACGACGACCAGGAGGACACGGTGCGCAGGCGGCTTGAGGTCTACCACGAGCAGACCGCCCCCCTGATCGACTACTACGAAGAGCGCGACCTGCTGCTGCGCTTTGACGGCGTGGCGCCCGTGGACCAGCTGCACGTGCGCATCCGTGCCACGCTGGCCTCGGTGAGCATGCAGCAGCGCATGTAGGCCCGCATGGGCAAGCGCGCGCAGACCGCCAGGCTAAGCTGACGCAGTGATCGTCAAGAAGAACCCTGCCGAGATCGAGAAGATGGCGGCGGCGGGCGCCATCCTCGTGGACACCCTGAAGCTGCTGGAGACCAAGGTGCGACCGGGCGTGCACACCGAAGAGCTCGACAGGGCCGCGGAGTGGTTCATCCGCTCCCAGGGCGCCACACCGTCGTTCAAGGGATACCGCGGCTTTCCGGCATCCATCTGTGCCTCGACCAACGAGCTGGTGGTGCACGGGATCCCGGGCCCCCAGCGCCTGACCGACGGCGACATCATCTCGATCGACGTCGGCGTGACCTTGGACGGCTGGGTGGCCGACGCCGCGCGCACCTACCCCGTGGGAGCGGTCAGCGCGACCGCCGAGAACCTGCTCATGGGCACCGAGGCAGCGCTGTATGCCGGGGTGCGCAACGCGCGCGCGGGCAACCGCGTGGGCGACATCTCCCACGCCGTTCAGCAGGTCGCCGAGGCCACCGGGCTGTCGGTGGTGCGCTCGCTGGTGGGCCACGGCGTGGGCCGCGACATGCACGAGGACCCGCAGGTGCCCAACTTCGGTCCCCCCGGCAAGGGGCCGCTGCTGGAAGAGGGCATGGTGATCGCGATCGAGCCCATGACCACCGCAGGCAAGCCCGACGTGCGCATCGCCGAGGACGGCTGGGCCATCTTCAGTCAGGACCGGTCCCTGGCCGCGCATTTCGAGTTCACCGTGGCGATCACCGCCGCGGACCCGCTCGTGCTGACCCCTTGGGCCGAGCTGCCCCAGGCAGACGCCGCCGTCTCGGCGTCGCTGCAGCCGTCGGCATAGGGCCGGCGCCGGGCGCGCTGGAGGAAGTTGCTACTATGCCGCGTGGTGCTTGGGGCGCCGGTCTGGGCGTGCGCGCGTCCAGCAGTTAAGCGACGCGGTAGAGGCCCGTCTCGCCCGGGTGGGCGACATCGGCTGCGGGCCGTAGCCGCATGGAGATTCGACCAACTGTAGGTGGCAAATGAAGGTACGACCGTCGGTCAAACCGATGTGCGAGAAGTGCAAGATCATCCGCCGTCATGGAACGGTGCTGGTGATCTGCCAAAACAAGCGACACAAGCAGCGCCAGGGCTAGATGGCACGTATAGCTGGAATCAACCTGCCGCTGAACAAGCGGTCGGAGATCGGCCTGACGTACATCTATGGCATCGGGCGACCGACCGCCAACAAGGTTCTGGAGGAGGTCGGTGTCTCACCGGACACCTACATCCGCGACCTCACCGAGGAGGAGGTTGTGCGCCTGCGCGACGTCATCGACGGCCTGACCGTCGAGGGCGACGCTCGCAGGGCCCGCGCCGAGGACATCAAGCGCCTGCAGGAGATCGGCTGCTACCGCGGCCTGCGCCACCGCCGCGGCATGCCCGTGCGTGGCCAGAAGACCAAGACCAACGCGCGCACCCGCAAGGGCCCCAAGCGCATGCAGGTGGCCGGCAAGAAGAAGGCGGGTAAGAAGTAATGGCAACCAAGCGCGTCCGTGGGCGCCGCAAGGTCCGCAAGAACATCCCCGTGGGCCAAGCGCACATCAAGACATCTTTCAACAACACCATCGTCTCGCTAACCGACACCGCGGGCAACGTGCTCGCGTGGGAGTCGGCCGGTGGGGCGGGCTTCAAGGGGTCACGCAAGTCCACGCCATTCGCTGCGCAGGTCACCGCCGACGCGGCGGCTCGCAAGGGTATGGAGCACGGCTTGCAAAAGGTCGAGGTCTACGTCAAGGGTTCGGGTTCCGGGCGCGAGACCGCCATCCGCTCGCTTCAGGCTGCCGGCCTGGAAGTGACGGGCGTAAAGGACGTCACCCCGCAAGCCCACAACGGCTGCCGACCGCGCAAGCGGCGGCGGGTCTAGCCGCGCCCACTCGGGCCCGGCATCACTCCCAAGCACCATTCAGGAGACCTAGCTAAGACATGGCAAGAGATACAGGCGCACAGTGCAAGCAGTGCCGCCGCGAGGGACAGAAGCTGTTCCTCAAGGGCGAGCGCTGCCTGACGGACAAGTGCGGCGTGGAGCGACGCTCCTACCCGCCCGGTGAGCACGGACGCGGTCGCCAGAAGCAGAGCGAGTACCGCGTGCAGCTGCGCGAGAAGCAGAAGGCGCGCCGCTACTACGGTGTGCTGGAGCGCCAGTTCCGTGGCTACTACCAGAAGGCCTCGCGCCAGACGGGCATCACCGGCGAGAACCTGCTGCGGCTGCTTGAGTGCCGCTTTGACAACGTGCTCGTGCGACTCGGCTTTGCAGCGTCGCGCCGCCAGGCGCGCCAGCTGATCCGTCACGGCCACTGGACGATCAACGGCCGCAGGGTCGACATTCCCTCCTACCAGGTACGGCCTGGGGAGGTCATAGCCATCGCCGCCGACAGCCCCGCGGCGCAGGTTGTGCGAAACGCCACCGAGCTGACCGGGCAGATCCCGGCGTGGCTGCAAGCTGACCATGAGTCGCTGACCGCTAAGGTGCTCCGCACCCCGGAGCGGCGCGAGGTTGCGGCACCGGTACAGGAGCAGCTCATCGTCGAGCTGTACTCGAAGTAGAGCTTTGCCACCTCCTGGAGCAGTAGCCATGGCAGAGCCGGAGGCCGACCTTCACCTGGGGTCGGTTGGAGACCAAAACGACGTTAGGACCACGATGCTCGACTTCCAGATCCCCCGCATCACCAGTGAGTCCGTGGAACACAACCACGGCACATTCACCATCGAACCGCTCGACCGCGGCTTCGGCTACACGTTCGGAAACTCGCTGCGCCGAGTCCTGCTCTCCTCGCTGGCCGGTGCTGCGGTCACGAGCGTGCGCATCGAGGGTGTGGCCCATGAGTTCTCCACCATCAAGGGCCTCAAGGAGGATGTCACCGACATCGTCCTGAACCTCAAGGGCATCGTCTGCCGGATGCACTCCGACGCCACCGAGGTCGAGGCTGCGCTTGTGGCATCGGGTCCTGGCGAGATCACCGCCAAGGACATCGACCTGCCGGCGGGCGTCGAGATGCTCAACCCCGACGCCCACATTGCCACGCTTGAGAAGGGCGCAAAACTCGAGATGTACATCACCATCGGGCGCGGGCGCGGCTACAGGCCGGCCGAGGAGAACAAGTCGCCGGATCAGCCCATTGGCGTGATCCCGATCGACTCCATCTTCTCGCCCGTGCGCCGCGTCGCCTACGCGGTCGAGCAGGCGCGCGTGGGACAGAAGACGGACTTCGACAAGCTCACGCTGGACATCGAGACCGACGGCTCAATCGACCCGCAGGCGGCGCTGCGTGAGGCCGCCGAGCTGCTGATCTCGCAGCTGGCGATCTTCACCGATGCCGACCGTATCCAGGAGCTGCGCGCGCTGCCCCCCGGGGACCTGGACGGGCAGGCGCTTGGGGCCGGTGTAGCAGCGGCGCCCGGAGGCCTGGCAAACGAGGAGCTTGGCATCCTCATCGAGGAGCTCGAGCTGGGTGTGCGCTCGTATAACTGCCTCAAGCGCGCCGGCGTCCAGACTGTGGGCGACCTGGTGTCAAAGTCCGAGGGTGAGCTCGGGGCGATCCCGAACTTCGGTCGCAAGTCCATCGACGAGGTCGTGGAGACGTTGCACGCGCGCGGCCTGGCGCTGCGTATGGAGTAGCCCAGCTCTGGGGGCGCACCGGCGAGTACAGCCGGGAACGCCCCTGGGCCGCGCCACGGAGAACCCTGTGCGACACCAGAAGACACGCCACAAGCTAAGCCGCGACTCGGCGCATCGCAAGGCGCTGCTGATGAACCTGTGCAAAGAGGTGATCGAGCACGAGCGCATCTCGACCACCCAGGCCAAGGCAAACGCCCTGCGCCCCGAGCTTGAGAAGCTGATCACGCTGGCCAAGCGCGACAATCTGAGCGCGCGCAGGCAGGCGCTGGCGACGCTCGGCCAGGACAAGTTCGCCGTGCACCGCCTGTTCGCCGACGTGGCGCCGCGCTACGTCGACCGTCCCGGCGGGTACACGCGGATCTCAAAGCTCGCATCCAGCCGTGCCGATGGCGCCCAGACGGTGCTCATCGAGTTGGTCTGAGCTCCCTGGTCTCAAAGCTCACACTGGAATACGACGGCGGCGGGTTCGCCGGCTGGGCTGCTCAGCCGGAGCTGCGCACGGTGCAGCAGACGCTCCAGGACGCGCTCGTGCGGATGCTCGGCGAGAGCGACTGCCACGGGG
>CAJCIJ010000028.1 GCA_903970315.1 Actinomycetota bacterium | reverse complement strand
TCGACAACAGGATCCGCGGCGCGGACGGGGAAGCCGTCGGCAGCGGGCACGCCAGGGGCCGTGGCGGCGAGGCTGTCGGGGACAGCGAGCTCGTCGTGGACCTCCGCCTTCTGAAGGTCGGCCCTGGCTTTCCGCTGGGCCTGTACAAGGTGAGACAGCGGCTGCTACCCAAGGTCCAATCGGTGACCCTGTTTGACCCGCCGTCGCTGTTCAGTGCCACCGAGCTGGAGCGCCTGCTCGCCGCCAGCGAATGGTTGGGACTGGACGTGGGTGAGCTGGACGTGTTGCGCGACGCCGACGGCCGCGTCTATCTGGTGGATGCCGCCAAGACCGCATGGGCGGGCACGATGGGGATCAGCGGCCGCGACCGCAGACGCGTGGCGTACCTGCTCGCACGCGCGCTCGCGTCCTACATCGACGGCCGGGATGCGCGGGCGGCGGAACGGGACAAGCGCAGCGAGCAACCGCGCCGGGCGGCCTGACCCGGCTACCCCAGCCGAGCGTAGAGCTCACGGATGAGCGCGTCGCGCTCCAGCACGCCCGCTTCGGCCTGCCCGCGCCCTGCAGCCTCGCGCTGAGCCCAGGCGACCGCTTCATCACGAACGCGCTCAAGCTCGCCCACGCGCCGCAGCAGGTCGTCGCGCTGCGCCAGCACATCGGCGCCTCTCGCCAGGGCCCACCCCAGCTCAAGCGCTGCCCTGCCGTGCCCGGCGCGGTTGGCGTACTCGCTGCCCAGTGCATTGGCGATCTCGTCCAGCAGCGGCTCGTAGCCGTCGACGAACCGCAGCCGGACCCATCCCAGGAAGCGGTGCTCGCCGTGGGTGAATGGGTTGGGCGGCTCCAGTGCACCCGTGCGTTCGGCCTCGATCAGGGCCGAACGGTAGACCGGGCGCATCCAGGGTTCGATCGGTGCGCCATCGGGCATGGCGGCGTAGCGGATCGGCCGCTGCCAAGCCTGCCGGTAGCCGTGCCGAATGAGCCGGGCCGCGTACTCGCGCGCCAGGCGCGCGACACCGGGCCGGTCGCCCAAGGCGGGCACCCAGGCCGGCTGCGGCGATGACCCGAGCTGCTGCGGCTGTTGGGGATCAAAGCCGAGGGCGAAGTGGAAGTGCCGCAGCGGCCCGCCGTCGATCGTGGCACGTTCGCCGTCCCAGATCACGTCGCGGTGCATGACGTTCCATGCCGCCACGTTGCAGCCCGGGTCGGCCAGCACATGGTGGCCAAAGAGCGCCGCGGCGACGGTCAGCCAACCCTGGTCCTGGCTGCGCTGGCTGCCGGCGTCAAAGATGCTGTGGCGCGCTGTCCGCGTCGCCCACCAATCAAGGAAGCGCGCCGCACCGGGCCCCACCGCCAGCAGGCCCGTGTTGAACACACCGCCGAGCACGAGGTTTTCCTCCAGCTGAGGCACAAACTCCTGTTGGCCTGAGTGCGTCAGAACGTGCGGTGAGAACACCAGCGCGTGCTCTGCGGCCAGCCGGCCCAGCTCCGCCAGGTCGGCATACACGCAGGTGTCGGCGTCCATGTACACGGCGGCGCCTGCTGTGCGGGCGAGGACCGTCCGCAGCAGGGGTGCCTTCAGGGAGCCGGCCAGGGCATGAGCCGCGTAGATGGTCGCCCGGCGGTGGAACTCGGCCTCATCGACCCCGACATCGGCCAGCGTCAGCAGCTGCACGTCTCCGATCCCCCCGGCGCCCGAAAAGAACTCCCCCTCCGACAGGCCATCGACGTCGAGCACCCAGAAGCGCGCGCCCGGGTTATGGGCCAGAAACGACTCGGCAAGCACGCGCGCGTGGGCCGTGTAGCGGGCCGAGGCGAGCGTGCAGCCGTCCACCGCGGCTCAGGCCCCAGCCTGCGATCCGTCCGTCGGGCCTTTGGTCCTGCCCCGTTTCAGCAGCTTGGCAGCCCGTAGGGGCCTGGTTATCCGCCAGCTGGGCGAGCTCCACACACTCGCCATCAGCGTCCGCAACTCGGCGATGCGGGCGTCGCGGTCGGCAAGCAGTCCAAGCAGCTCCTGAACGTCGGCACTGGCCCGCTGGCCCCACGCGATGGCATCGTCACGGGCATCCTCGAGCTCGGCGATTCGCTCCATCAGATCGCGGCTGTGGGAGATCGCCCACATCAGCTCGCCGGTCTCCAGGCTGGGCGCGTCCGCGTCGAGCACAGGGGCACGATGAGCACCCTCGGGCACGCTCTCCAGGGCCTCGGCGACCGTGGCCGCCTGCTGCTGAACCCACTTCAGGAAGCTCTTTTCCGAGTCAGTGAACGGGTTCGGCGGCTCGGGCAACCCGTCGCGCTCGGCGACGAGCACCCCGGCCCTGTAGGTCGAGCGCATCCAGTCCTCGATCGGGTCGCCGCCGGGCATCGTCTCGTAGCGCACAGGCCTCTGGAGGCACTCGCGGTAGCCGGCCGCCAGCAGTTTCGGTGCGTACTCGCGCGAGAGCCGCGCCACGCCGGGTCGTTCACTGAGCTTCGGCCACCAGTGCGCGTGGTCCTGGGTGGTCAAAAGGTCGGGACGCTCGGGGTCATAGCTGCACGCGAAGTGGTAGTGGCGCAGCGGGACACCGTCGATCGTCGGCGTGTCGCCGTCGAATGAGACATCGCGGGTGTCCAGATTCCAGCCCGCAACGTTGCAGCCGCGGTCGCGGAGCACGTGGTGGTCAAACAGGCCGGGCACGAGCGCGAGCCAGGTCTGCTCGAGCATGAGTCCGCGTGGCCGGTCAAAGACGCAGCGCCGTGCCGTCCGCGCGCCCCACCACTCCAGGAAGGGCTCGGCGCCTGGCGCCACCCCCACCAGGCC
>CAJCIJ010000027.1 GCA_903970315.1 Actinomycetota bacterium | reverse complement strand
GGCTTCCTGGACCGGCGCCGCTTCTTGGGCCGGCGCCGCTTCCTGGGCAGCTGCACCGGAGCCCGATGAGGCCGAACCCTGTTCGGCCGAGCCGGTCCCTTCGCCGCTGCCCGATCCCGATGCGGCGCTGCCGGCCGCGCTCGAGGATTCTTCTGGCGCGTGTTCGGCTCGGGTCAGTGGCGGTTCGGCGGTCGCGCTGGAGGTGGTGGCTGTGTGCGTGCTCGTAGCCACACCGGTTGAGGTGTGCACTTTGGTGGCGCCACGGACCTTCACGGTCTTGCCGGGGAACGCGTTGGCGGCCACGGCGGTGAACGCGCCAGTCAAACCGGCGGCTGCGGCAACGACCAGACGGTTGGCGCGGCTGAGCCGACGCAGCGCGGCGTCACGGCTGCCGGGCGTGTGGGACGCAGGGGAGGGCGACGGGGGGGCGGCCATTACAGACATGATCGGTAGCAGCCGTAACCGCTGGCTAACCGTCTCATGAGGGTTTTCTCACGCCAATGTGAGAGTCTCCTTAGGGTCTGCGAAGGTGGGATGCGGTCCGCCACTGCCAATTAAGCTGATGATGTGAGCGATGCGCAGCAGCGGCCGGCTGCGGGCAAGGCCCGGGCTACAGGCCTAGCCGGGCGGCCCCGGGCATCGGACCGGCAGGCCGAGCCGACGGGCAACAGCGGCACCGAAGGCGAGCGCCGGCACAGGATCCTGGTGGTCGAGGACGAGCCCGGCATCGTGGACTTTGTGCGGCGCGGGCTTGCAGCGGAGGGCTTCCTGGTCGAGGCCGCACTGGATGGCATCGAGGGCGAACGGCTTGCGCTCGACGAGAGCTTTGACGCTGTGGTGCTCGACCTGATGCTGCCGGGACGCCCCGGTCTGGAGGTGCTCGCCAGCCTGCGTGACAAGCGGCCAGCGCTGCCTGTGATCGTCCTGAGCGCGCTGGGGGAGCTCGAAGACCGCGTCACGGGACTCGACAGGGGCGCTGTGGACTACCTCGTCAAGCCCTTCGCCCTGACCGAGTTGATCGCACGAGTTCGCGCCCAGCTCCGTGCGGCCCAGCAGACCTCCCCGGGGCTGTTGAGCGCCGGCGACATCGAGCTGCACCTACTCAGCCGCAGGGCCACCCGAGCAGGCGAGGTGGTGCCGCTTTCCAAGACCGAGTTCGACCTGCTGGCGTACCTGGTGCGCCACCACGGGCAGGTACTGACGCGAGCACAGATCCTCAGCGGAGTGTGGGGATACGAGCACGACCCGGCCACCAACATCGTGGATGTCTACGTCGGCTACCTGCGGCGCAAGCTGCGAAGGCCAGACCGGCCGGCCCCGATCTTCACGGTGCGCTCCGTGGGCTACCGGCTCGGCGGCGCCGGCTGATCCATGCCCGTCCTCGATGACAACCAGCCAGGGGGACAAACCCCGCGCCGGCGTCAGCGCGCGCGCGGTCTGCGGCTAACGCCGCGGACGCTGCGCTGGCGTCTTTCGCTATCGGTCGCGGCACTGATCGCTGTCTCCTTCGCGATCACCTTCGTGGCGGTCTACCGCGGAACCGGCAGCGCGCTCTCGCGGCAGATCGATCACGACCTGGCCGGCGACGCGGCGACCTTCTCTCGCACGCTCATAGGCAGCAGTGAGCACTCGGCGCCGGCACTACGTGCAACTGCCGAGCGCTACGTGTCAAACCAGCCCTACACGGGCAGCTCGACGCTGCTGTTCGCGCGGATCGGCGGCCAGGCCACAGCCACCAACCAACCCGAGCTACTGGCGACCAGTTCGCCGCCGGACGAAGGTGAGACTCCCCAGCAGCAGCTCCGCGAGAACCGTGCCGCGGGCGCGCTGACGCAGGCACCCGCGGGCTACTCCACGCTCCAGCTCCCCGACGTTGGGCACCTGCGCCTGCTAATCCGCCGCGTGGAGACCCCCGGGGGACCCAGCGTGGTCATCGGCGTGGGCGAGTCACTGGATTCCGTCGCGCGGGCGCAGGCCGGTGTGTCGCGCGCGTTCATCCTGGCCGGGGTGCTGGTGCTGATCTGCGCGGTGGCGGCGGGTTACCTGCTTGGCACGCGCCTGTCGGCGCCGCTGCGCCGGCTGGCCAATGTGGCAGCCCGGGTGGATGCAGGCGACCTGCACCCTCGTATCCACGACCTCAAGGATCCGCCCGAGGAGGTGCGCGTCCTGGCGGAGGCGTTCAACCACATGCTCGATCGTCTTGCCGAGGCCTTTGCGGGCCAGCGGGCGTTCGTCGCTGACGCTTCGCACGAGCTGCGAACACCGCTGACGGTGATGCGCGGCCAACTTGAACTGCTCGAACTGGAAACCGACCCGTCAAGCGATGAGGTGCACCGCGTCTCCGGTCTCGTGCAGGCCGAGATCGGCCGCATCAGCCGGCTGGTCGACGACCTGCTGGCCCTGGCCAAGGCCGAGCGCTCGGAGCTGTTGCGGGCCGAGGCCGTCGATCTCGCGTCGTTCGTGGCAGAGCTCTGGGAGGGCACGCAGGTGCTCGGCCCCCGGCGCTATGTGCTCGGCGAGGTCTGCGCGGGGACCCTGCAAGCCGACCCCGGTCGCCTGACGCAGGCGCTGCGCAACCTGATCG
>CAJCIJ010000026.1 GCA_903970315.1 Actinomycetota bacterium | reverse complement strand
CGGGTCCACCTGCCAGCGCTGCTCGCCGTGGCGGGCGCTTGTGGGAAACGCGTGGTGGTTGTTGTGCCAGGCCTCGCCCAGCGTGGGCACGGCCAGCCAGGCTAGGTTGCGCGATTGGTCGCCCGTGTCAAATGGCTGGCGGCCGAAGAAGTGGCACAGGGAGTTGATCGAGAACGTGGCGTGGTGAAGCAGAAAGAGGCGCACAGCACCGCCCCACAGCAGGGCGGTCAGCCCGCCGGCGATCGTCCCAGTCAACGCCACGCCCAGCCCAAAGGCGAGCGCCAGGCCACCCAGTGCCCAGACCAGGAACGTGCGATCGACGAACTGCGCGACGGGATCTTCGAGCAGGTCCTTGGCGTAACGGCCGGGTTCACAGACGGTGTCGCCGGTGAGGATCCAGCCCAAATGCGCGTGGACCAGGCCCACCAACGAGCCGCGAAGACCGTTGCCGTGGCCGTGCGGGCTATGCGGGTCGCCACTGACATCGGAGTACTGGTGGTGCTGACGATGGTTTGTGACCCACTCGATCAGCGGGCCCTCGATCGCCATCGATCCCAGCGCGGCGAACACGAATCGCAGCGGCCGGCCGGTCTTGAAGCTGCGATGGGTGAACAGGCGATGAAAGCCGACTGTCACGCCCAGGCCGCTGGCCACGTAAAGCAGGACCAGCACGAGCAGATCGGTCCAGTGCAGCGCCCCACCCCAGGCGCGCCACGCGGCGAAACCCACCAGCAGCAGCGGCACGACCATCACGAGCACGTTGGCCATCTGGTCAAAGCGGCCAGGAAGCCGGGGCTCCAGCGGCTGGCCGGCGGGCGCGCGTGTAACGGTCCGCTCTGCGGCGGCGGCGGTCGCGGGTCTTACGGGGGTGGATGTGGAAATGGGATCGCTCCGGGTGCGAGCACAGGGATCAGAAGACCCGGCGGCGGCACGAGTGGGCTGGACTATTGCCGCTCGCGTGGCGCTCTGCGCCGTCCCGATGACCTCCCGAGTATACGCGTAGCCACGGTGCGATAAAAGTCGCGCCGATGCGACGACTGACAGACCTCTGCTGCCGGCACCCTCGCCGCCTACTGGCGGTGGCCGGCGTGGTGCTGATCGCGGCGATTGTCGTGGGTGGCCCGATCGTCAACCAGCTACAGGCATCGCTGTCTGACTTCGAAGACCCGTCGTCGCAGACGGCGGCAGCCACACGCATGCTCCAGCGTGCCAGCGGCGCCGAAGACGAGCTCGGGCTGGTTGCGCTGATCAAGAGCGCCACGCCTGTGGTGGGCAATCCAGCTGTGGCAGCGACCGAGGAACAGGTCGCGCGCCTCTTCATCGGCCAGAAGGGCTTCCGACACGCCTATGACTACACGGTCGGAGACGACCCCGAACTGATCTCGCGCAACGGGCGCGAAACGCTGGTGATGGCGACTTTCGCGACGCGTGAACTGGCCTACCGCGCGGCGCAGCGCGTGGGGCCGACGCTGCGCGCCGACCACATCTCTCTCAGCGGCCTTGATCTCGTGTTCGAGGAACTCACGCACCGCTCGCGCAACGACCTGGAGCTTGCGGCTCTCTACGCGCTGCCGTTTGTCCTGCTGCTGTCGATTTGGGTCTTTCGCGGCCTGGTCGCTGCGCTGCTGCCACTGCTCGTGGGCGTCTTCACCGTCTTTGCCACCTTTCTTTGCCTTCAGGCAGCCACCCAGGTGGTGGGCCTGTCGGTATTCGCACTGAACCTCGTCAGCGCGCTGGGGCTGGGCCTTGCGATCGACTACAGCCTGTTCGTGGTCTCCCGCTACAGGGAGGAGCTCGCTGCGGCCGCGCCGTCCGGGACGCCGGCCGGCTCCGAGGCGGTCCGCGTGGCGGCTGCCAAGACGCTTGCCACTGCCGGACGCACCGTGCTGTTCAGCTCGCTTACGGTGGCGATGGCGATGGCCTCCTTGTGCGTGTTCCCGCTGCGGTTTCTGTACTCCATGGGGATCGCAGGGGCACTGACGGCCCTGACCGCGGGAGGCATCTCACTGACGGTCCTGCCCGCGGTGCTCGTGGTGCTCGGCGACCGCGTCAACGCGCTCGCGCCGGCATGGTTGGGACCCGATCGGGCAGCCGCCGTCCGCTCGGGAGCGTTCTGGTCGCGGCTTGCCGGCGCGGTCATGCGCCGGCCGGGACCAATCGCGTTGGCCAGCGCTGCCGTGCTTCTGCTTGCAGGATCGCCGGCGCTGGGTATCGGCCTGACACCGGCGTCGACGAGCATCCTGCCGGTGTCCTCCGCAGCACGCCAGGTGGAGGACAGGCTCACGCGCAACTTCGGCGCAAATCCGGCGGTGCCGATTGCGGTGGTCGCCGAAGCGCCTGCGGGGGAAGCCGTCCTGGTCGAACAGTACGCGCGCAAGATCGCGTTGGCCAGCGGCGAGCCGGCACGTGTGCAGCTGAACTACATAGCGCACAACATCTGGGCGATCACCCTGCCCCCCCGCGGGGATCCCTTCAGCGCGGCAAACGAACGCGTGGTGGCGCGACTGCGGGCAGTGCATGCCCCGTTCCCGACCGCCGTAGGCGGGATCACGGCGTGGTTCTCCGACCAGTTGCACACTCTCTCGGGCCACCTCCCTCTGGCGCTGGTGATCGTCGCCCTGACGATGTTCGCCACGATCTTTGCGATGACCGGATCGGCGGTGCTGCCGGTGAAGACGTTCCTGATGAACCTGCTCACGCTGGCAGCGACGGTGGGCCTGCTTGTACTTGCATTTCAGCACGGTGCCCTGGCGGGCCTTTTTGACTTTCGCTCAAACGGCGGCCTTGAGCCGTCGAACCTGATGCTTCTGCTGACGGTCGCCTTTGCGATGTCAAGCGACTACGGGGTGTTCCTTCTGGCCCGCGTCAAGGAGGGCCACGATGCGGGCTTGACAAACCGCGCGGCGGTGGCCCAGGGGATGGAACGCACCGGGCGTCTGGTGACGGCGGCGGCCCTGCTGTTCTGCGTGGCCATGGGAGCGCTCGTGACGTCGAGTATCCTCTCGGTCAAGGAGCTTGGTTTCGGCGCGGCTCTCGCAGTCGCCATCGACGCGAGCATCATCAGAGCGCTGCTGGTGCCCTCACTGATGGCGCTGCTCGGCGATTGGAACTGGTGGGCGCCCCGAAGGCTGCGCGCCCTACACGGGCGGCTGGGTCGACTCGACTGACCGAGGGCGGCACGCCTCGGCTGAAAGGGGCGCTGCTGCGCTCAGGGCAAAGGGCGGTTCAACTGAGGTCGAGCACGGGCGTCGGGGGCTCGATGCCACCGTCGGGGGTCTCTGAGGGAATGATCCCGGTGCCGATCGCAAAAAACTCGATCGTGTGGCTGCCCCAGCCGTGGCTTTTCTCCTGCAGCTGAACGCCCACGATGCCCTCGGCTCCAATTTCCTGCGCCTCGCTCTGCATCCGCTCCATCGCCAGCTCGCGCGCGTCATACAGCGCCTGCGTGTAGTTGGCGAGCTCGACGTTTCGGCCCGTCTGAGCCATTGACTGAAGCATGCCCCTGTGGGCGACGTGGTAGACGCAGCTGCCCATCACCATGCCCACGGGCCTGTGGCCGGTGCGCATGAGCGTCCAGAAGTCCTGCCCGGAGAGATCGCTGGTGAAGGGCCTGCCGCTGGGTGCCCTGTGCAGCACTCCCTCGCGGTGCTTGATGGCGGTGCCGATGGCGATGAACTCGGCCATGTCCTGTCCCCACTCGTAGCGGCCGACGTCCAGACGCACCCCAACGATGCCGTCGGCTCCCAGCTGGTCGGCCTCCTCCTCCATCCGGGTCATCGCCAGCTGGCGCGCCGCGTACATGGCTTCCGAGAGCACGGTCAGCTCCTGGCTGCGCTTCCAGCCGGCCAGCTGGATGCCGATGTGGTAGATCGAGCTGCCCACGACCAGCCCCACGGGGTCAAAGCCGGCCTGTTTGATCAGCAGGAACTCGTTGACGCTCAGATCGGATGTGAACAGTCCGGCGCGGTTCTGCTGTAGGCGCGCGCGTCCTGCCTCGGGCACGCCCTCGAGCTCGCCCGGGTCATACGGCGCCTCGGTCTCGTTGGGCTGGGCGCCTGTCAACTGCTCATCGGCATCCGTCAACTGGCCGTCGGTGGGGTCGCTGTCACTCATGCTGAGTTCCTTTCCTGGTTGGCGCCATGGGCACAGTGCTGAGATCTTGGTCGGGGCGTGGTTGGGGGCGTGGTCGAGATGGCCGGCTAGGCCGAGAGGTTCAGGGTGGTCTCCGGCGAGGGGGGCGCCGCCGACTGGGAGTCAACGATGGCGGTTCCCATGACGTGAAACGTAACCCCCATGCCAGTCTGGTTGGAGCCACCGAGCGCCTGGCGCTGGGCCCGGTGCTCGATCCGCACCCCCACAGTCCCAGACGCACCCAGCGCCTGGGCCTGTTCGTATATGGCCCCCATTGCGCGCGCGCGGGCCGCGTAGACGGCCTCGGTGAAGCCGGTCAGCTCGAAATTGGCGGAGGCCATTCCCATGCCGCCGCCACTGAGCATGCCTCCGCCGAAGACGTAGGAGTACGTGGAGATGAACGCGGCGCTGGCGCCGACGATCCCGACCGGCTCGATTCCGGCCTGCACGAGCTTGACGTAATCGGCGACACCCAGCTCCGTGAGCACAGGGGCTGCCGTGGACGGCGCCGGCGGAGCGGTAGTCGCGTCGCGGGCGACCGCCGTGCCGATCACCGAGAACTCGATCACGCCGGAGCTCGTGGAGTCGCCGAAGTCGCGTGCTTGCATACGCACGTCCACGCCGACCACCGCGTCGGCCCCCACGGCCGTCGCCTCGTGCTTGAGCCGCACCAGTGCGCGCGACCGCGCCTCGTTGTAGGCGTAGCTGAGCGTCTGTAGCTCTGCCACAAAGCCGCCTCCGGCAGCGTAGTTGCCGGCGTAGTTGAAGCCCGCTCCATAGCCCACGCCCTGGTAACCGACCTGGTAGATGGAGCTGCCCATGACCTGAGCCAGAGGACGCAGCCCGAGTTGATGACAGAGTGCAAAGTCGGCTGTGGAAAGGTCTGAGGTAAACGTGCCCCCGGAGTCGCGCAACTCGTTGAGCCGGCGCCTTGCGCCCGGAGTGATGTCGCCGGCTTCAATCGCGGCCAGCGATTCGGCGCCGGCATCGGCGTCGGCTGCACCCTCTGGACCCTGGCGCGCGACCATCTAGCCCAGCAACCTTGCGAGCGCCTCGCGCGCACCTGCGCTGCGCTGCGCCTCGTCCTGGAGGTCGGCCGCAAGCGCCGACACCCAGGCCTCCGGATCCAGCGCCTCACGCTTGATCGAGATCCCCCCGACCTCGCGTTCGCGCCGGCACTCCAACCGCTGGCCGGCCGCCGAGAGCTGATAACGCATCTCGCCCAGCCTGACCCTAAGCTCAGTCACGTGGGACGGCCCGCGACGCAACAGACCGCGGCCTGTCCTCTGCACCTCGGTGGAGTCCGGCAACGCCCCCTGGAGCTTGGCGGCCAGCACCTCAAGCGATATCCGCAGGTCACCGCCATCGGCGCGAAGCCCGGCAGCGGCAAGGTCGAAATCGGCCTCGGAATCCTGCGACTCAGACATGGCGACAACAGTACTGCGGCTTGACAGTCGCCGCGAGGCTCTGGTGGCGGGTGCCCTGGCGGTCGCCAGCGTGGAGCTCGTTCGCCTGCTCGTTCCCGCGGGCGTGGACACCGCCGCGCAGCTCTACCAAACGCTGCGCTGGCTTCACGGCGGATTTCAATTTTGGGACAACTACTGGTACGACGGCCGCTATTCGCTGATCGACTACTCGCTGCTGTACTACCCCATCGCCGCCTACATCGGCCAGCTGCCGACCGTGCTTGGCACGCTGGCGGCCAGCGGCTACCTCTTCCAGCGGCTCATGGCGGGACGGTTCAACGTCGGCTCGGAGTGGCCGGTGCGCGCGTTTGCGGTAACTGCAGCCGTTGGCATCTGGATCTCAGGCGAGTACCCGTTTGCGCTCGGCATGGCACTCGGCCTGCTGGTCATCTCGCTGCGCGGCCGCGGGCGGACGCTGGCGGTGGTACCCGTGATGCTGGCAACGCTGCTGGCCAGCCCCCTGGCGTTTGCGCTGCTCGCCGTCAGCCTTGCGGGAATTGCGCTGGGACAGAGCAGCATGCGACACATGCTCCAGCCGGCACTCCTGGCGGGCGTGGCGCTATGCGGCCTGGTGGGCGCGGCCCTCCAGCACGCCTTCCCGATCGGGAGCTACTTTCACTTCAACGTCTGGGCGCTGTTCCAGGTGCTGGGGCTCACCGTGCTGGCCTTTGCCGCCTCGGCGCGGCTGCGGGGGGTGGGGGTCATCCGGGGCATGTTTGTGGCCATGGGGATCGCCGCTGTCGTCGCCTACCTGATCCCGTCTCCGCTCGGGGGCAATGCGACGCGGCTGTCGGACTACATCGCGGCGCCGCTGATCTGGGTCCTGCTCGCACGCCAGCTGCAGGAGCGCCGCATCAGGCAGGCGGTTGCGGTTGCGCTGGGTGCCCTGGCGCTGGGCGGACAGCTGGCGCCGGACGTGGTGAGCGCCTCGCTGGCGCTGGATGCGCCGTCTACGCAGGCCGGCTTCTGGGCCGGTGGCATCCGTTTTCTGCACGCTCACGACAATCCCGATTTTCGTGTGGAGGCTGTGGACAGTGCAGGCCATTGGGACGCCTATTACCTGCCTGCCGCGGGCATCCCGATCGTGCGCGGTTGGTTTCGCCAGGACGACTTTCCCACCAACGCGCTGCTGTATGAGTCGACGATCTCTCCGGAGGGCTACCGCGCGTGGCTGCGCAGCAACGGCGTTCGGTACGTCGTGCTGCCCGACGGCCCGCTGGACTACAGCGCCACCGCAGAGGCTCGCCTGCTGGAGTCGGGCCACTCCGGCCTGCCGGTCGTCTACCGCGATCGCCACCTGGCCATCTATGGGCTGCCGCGGGCAAGGCCCCTGCTGACGGCGCCGGAGGGGCGGCATGCCAGTGTGCTGTTCTTCGGTCACGCCTCCATGACCGTGCGTGTCAGCGGGCCCGGTCGCTACAGCCTTGCTGTGCGCTACACCCCCTACTGGGACGTCTCGCCGCACGGGAGCGCCTGTCTGTTTGCGACGCCCAGCGGGTTCACCACGATCGTCGCCGGTGGCGCAGGCACGATCCGCCTGCGCTTTGCGCCCACGCTGACACAACTCTTCGAAGGCTCTCAGACGGTCTGCCCCACGATCGCGGCCACCAGCCACGGCGACTAAATACGATTGAGCGCATGAATCCCGAGCGCACCGCCCTGCTGGTGATGGATGTGCAGAAGGGAATCGTCGAGCGCGCGGGCAGCGAAGTGCTCATGGCCCGTCTCACCGAGGCGGTCACGGCGGCTCGCAAGGCCGGCGTGCGGGTGATCTACGTCAAGCTGGGTTTCCGGCCGCGGTACCCCGAAGTGAGCCTCAACAACCCCATCTTCGCCCACGTCGTGGAGACCGAAAACTTCCTCGAGGGCACCTCCAGCGATGTGCACCCCGCGATCGCCCCGGACAAGCGCGACGTGGTGGTGACAAAGCGGCGCGTGAGCGCCTTCGCGGGCAGTGACCTGGACGTGGTCCTGCGCGCCAACGCCATCAATGCGCTGATCCTCTGCGGGATCGCCACCAGCGGGGTGGTGCTCTCCACGCTGCGGCAGGCCGCCGACCTGGACTTCGCCCTGGCGGTGCTCTCGGATGGCTGCGTGGACCCCGACGAGGAGGTCCACCGGGTGCTCATGGAGAAGGTTTTCCCGCGCCAGGCGCAGGTGCTGACCGTGGCCGAGTGGCGGGCGGCCCTGGCGGCCAAG
>CAJCIJ010000025.1 GCA_903970315.1 Actinomycetota bacterium | reverse complement strand
TTGCTAGGCTTGGTGGCCCTCCCGGGCGATTAGCTCAGCTGGGAGAGCGCCGCCTCGACAAGGCGGAGGTCACTGGTTCGAGCCCAGTATCGCCCACTCGTTGCAGTAGCCCCGAAAAATCGCGCAACCTTCGGGGCTGTAAGGCCGGATCGGACAAAATCCCCACCGGATCGGGTCCGTAGCCCCGAAAAGGTCCGAAGCCAGAACCCCCGTTATGTGGGGCTTTCCGGCCAGCTGGCGATCAACTCAGACCCAGCACAGACCCACGCTGGGTCTGTGCACAGACCCAAGACGGAGCTTGAGGTGGTGTCGGTCCCCCTGGACCCGGAGCTTGCCGAGGCGATCGTCGTCGCCGACGCAGAACCCGCGACGATCTCGGTGGCCAGGCAGGCCGGGGGCATGCGCCCGATCGCCCAGGCGTTTGTCGACATCGCGCGCCGGCTCTGTTAGTTTTCCGGGCAACGTCAGCGGAGTCGACAGAGGGAGGCGTTATGCGGAGACCAGTAGTGCGCTTGACTGTGGTTGCTGCTTGTCTGGCGGCGCTCGGCGCCTCGCCTTCGGTGCTGGGAAGCGCCAGCGGCGCGCCCTCCACCTGGCCCTATATCGCCGGGACCTGGGAAACCACGTCGACCGACTGTCCCGGCGTATGCGGGGCCCAGTGGACCTTCTCGCCCGTCACCCCCGGCGAGGCTGCTCCGTACGCCTACAACATCGCCATGGGCGGGGTCGGCGCGGGCTTCTACGCGCACGACGTGACCATCGCCGCCAACGGAACCGCTTCGTTCAGGGAGACCTGCAACGGTTGCACCGGCTACTCGCAGATCGTCGTGACCTTCTCGACGGCGAAAAACCAGAACACGTTTTCGGGTACCTGGCAGCCGTTTAGCCCGCACTCCAATGCGCCGGGAGCACCTGTCGAACCCGGCGAAGCGATCGGCGAAATCTCGGGCAAAGAGATCATGGCACCAACCTCTGACGCGCCCAGTGGCTCCTCGGATTGGCCCGCAGCCAAGTGCAAGCGCATCTACCAGGCGTGGAACAGGGCACACAAGCACGCCACGCGGGCGCAGGCCAAAGCCGAGGCACACGCGCTTGACAAGCAGCACGACTGCCATCTCTAGGCGCGCGCTGTCGCACCCGCTTCGAGCGCTGCCACGCGCGCGCAGAGGTTGCAGGCACTGGAAGTAGGCGCCCGCGGCGCATCTCCGACCCGTGTGGCCGTCGTGGGCCACGTGGAGTGGGTCGAGTTCGTCGACGTCGACCGCTTGCCTGTCAGCGGGCAGGTCGCGCACGCCACGGGCTCCTTCTGTCGCGCCGCCGGAGGAGGCGGCGTCGTCGCAGCCGTGCTCGCTGACCTGGGCGCCGACGTGGACTTCTTCTGCGCGCTCGGCGATGACGACGTCGGTCGCGCTGCCGCACAGCAGCTGTCGAGTCGCGGCCTACGCCTACACGTGGCCTGGCGCAAGCAGGCGACGCGGCGCGCCGTGACGCTGCTGCAGCCCAGCGGCGAGCGGACGATCGTGACCATCGGCGAGCGGCTGCAACCGGCAGGCAGCGACGAGCTCGACTGGGACCGTCTCAGCGGCGCCGACGGCGCCTATTTCACCGCCGGCGACGCAGCGGCGCTGGCCTTGGCGCGCACAGCACGCACGCTGGTCGCCTCACCTCGTGCGCACAGTGCATTCGCCGAGCCCGTTGTTGTGGACGCCCTGGTTTTCAGCGCCAACGACCGCGACGAGAGCGCGTGGGCGCAACAGCTTGAGTCAAACGCGCGCGTGTTTATAGCCACCGATGGCGCCCGCGGCGGCCGCTGGTGGGGGGCCTATGAGGGCTCCTGGCCCGCGGCGCCCACACCTCCATCGATCGGTGACTCATACGGCTGTGGCGACTCCTTTGCGGCCGGCTTCACGCTTGCACTCTCCCGCGGCGACTCCATTGAGCAGGCCAGCACGCTGGGTGCCCTGTGCGGGGCGCGCTGCCTGGAGCGTCACGGCGCGCCGTAGGCAAGGTCGGGCCAGCGTGCCATCATCGGCACGTGCCAGCCGATTCCTCTCACCGCGATCACATGGCCGCGGCGCTTGCACTGGAGGCCGAGGCGCAAACGCTCACCCTCGCCGGCCAGGACGAGCGGGCGGGCGAGTTGTTCTTACAGGCATCGGAGTGCTACCGCCGCTCGTGGGAGCTTGCGCCACCTGCAAGCTACGGTCGCCTGGTGGGGATGCTCAAGTCCGCAATCCTCGGGGGCGGCGGCGAGCAGCAGGCCGAATATGCCGTGTCCCAACTCCACGGCGCAGCCCCAGATTCGGCGCCTGCAGCGTACGCGCGCGCCCTCGCCGCGCTGATCGGAGGCGACGATCAGGCTGCTCGCGACAGCGCGGACGTCATGCGCGGCAGCTCCGGCGCCTTTGACCGGGCCGCCGACGCGATCGCGGCGGTGGTCGAGGGCAACCCGGCTGCCTGCACGCGAGCGATCCAGCAGATAGTCGACGACTTCGAGGCACGCACCGAGCATCTGACCGGTGTGCCATTTGCCGACACCGCTCTCATGTTCGAGCGCCTGGCCGCGGCGCGAGGCGTCTCGGCGCACGTTGCCAGTGCGCTTTTGCCAGCATGAGTGCCGCGATGCCCACAGAGCAACCACATGCCGGCGCATGGAGTGGGGTGGCCGGCAAGCAGGTCCTGCTGACCGGCGCAACCAACGGCATCGGCCTGGCGGCCGCCAAGGAGCTTGCCCGCCGCGGTGCCGCGCTGGCAATCGTCGCGCGCGACCCAGCCAAGGGGAGTGCCACGGTGGCCGAGATCGCGGCCTCTGCACCGGGCGCCCCTGCACCCGATGTGTTCCTCGCCGATCTGGGCGTGCAGGCCGATGTGCGCCGGCTCGCCGCCCAGGTGCTGGACCGCTACCAGCGCATCGATGTGCTCGTCAACAATGCCGGTGCAATCTTTGGGCACAGACAGCTGAGCGCCGACGGCATCGAGCTGACCTGGGCGGTCAACCACCTGGCGCCCTTTCTGCTCACTTCGTTGCTGCTCCAGCGTCTGAAGGCCAGCGCCCCGGCCCGCATCATCACGACCTCATCCGATGCCCACAAGGGCGCCAAGATCCCCTTCGACGATCTGGCCGCCGAGCACGCCTACCGGCGAGGCGGATTTGAACGCTACGGGCAGAGCAAGCTGGCAAACATCCTCTTTACCTCCGAGCTTGCGAGGCACCTGGAGGGCACCGGCGTCACTGCCAACTGCTTTCATCCCGGCGTCGTTGCCACGGGCTTCAACCGCGGTAACGGGGCGCTGATGACAGCCCTGATGGTCGCGATCAAGCCTTTTGTGCGCAGCCCCGACGACGGTGCACGTACGCTGGTCTGGCTCGCCGATTCCCCCGACCTGGATGGGGTCAGCGGCGGCTACTTCGTCGACGAGCACCCCGCCCAGCCCACCGCAGCGGCGCAGGACACAGAGACTGCGCAGCGGCTGTGGGAGCTCAGCGAGCGCCAGACCCAGGCGTGAGCGCGCGCCCGCGTCCAGGGACCCCGCCAGATAGCCTCAACGCCCGCGATGTCCATCACCGTGACCCTGCCCGACGGCAAGCCACTGGAGCTTGCCGATGGCGCCACCGGCGCCGATGCCGCCGCGGCCATCGGGGCTGGGTTGGCACGCGCCGCGCTCGCCGTGCAGGTGTCCAGTGGCATTGGCGACGGCAGTGCAGGCGCCGACGGCCAGGCGACGCCCGGCGAGCTGCGTGACCTGGCACGACCCTTGCCCGACGGGGCCTCGATCGCCATCGTCACCAACAAGAGCGGCGACGCTGCCCTGTCGCTCATACGCCACGACGCCGCCCATGTGCTGGCCACTGCGGTGCTCCAGCTCTACCCCGGGGTGAAGATCTCGATCGGTCCCTCGATCGAGAACGGCTTCTACTACGACTTCGAGTTCCCCGACGGAGTCTCGATCTCCGAGGCCGACTTTGCGGCGATCGAAGAGCACATGCGCGCGCACATCAAGTCCGCCGAGCCCTTCGAGCGCGTTGACATTCCCGTCGCCGAGGCGCGCGAGCGTTTTGTCGCCGAAGCGCAGGACTACAAGGTCGAGCTGATCGACGACCTGGTGGCTGCCGCCGATGCCAACCACCCCCTGGACACCGTCTCGCTCTACACCAACGGCCCCTTCACAGATCTCTGCCGCGGGCCCCACGCCCCCTCGACCGCCAGCGTCGGCGCCTTCAAGCTGCAGTCCGTCGCCGGCGCTTACTGGCGCGGCGATTCCACGCGCACCATGCTCACCCGGATCTACGGGACCGCGTTCTTCTCAAAGCAGGATCTCGAGGACTATCTGGAGCGCTTGGAGCAGGCCTTGGCGCGTGACCACCGCAAGATCGGCCGCGAGCTCGGACTGTTCTTCTTCTCCGAGCTGTCGCCCGGCAGCCCATTCTGGACGCCCGCTGGGATGGTCATCTGGAATGGCCTGACCGAGCTCTGGCGTGCCGAAAACCGCAAACGCGGCTACCGCGAGGTGAGCACGCCAATCCTCTACGACGCCGAGCTCTGGAAGCAGTCGGGTCACTGGGAGAAGTACCGCGACAACATGTACTTCACCGAGGTCGAGGAGCGTCCCATGGGCCTCAAGCCCATGAACTGCCCCGCCCATATCCAGATCTACAAGGAGCAGCGGCGCTCCTACCGCGAGCTGCCCATCCGCTACTCCGAGGCCGGGCTTGTGCATCGCCACGAGCCCTCCGGCGTGCTCCACGGCCTGCTGCGCGTGCGCCACATCACCCAGGACGACGCACACATCTTCTGCACCGAGGAGCAGGTCCAGGACGAGGTCGTGCAGTGCCTGCGCTTCGGGTTCTCCATCTACGCCCTATTCGGCTTCCAGGTGCGCCTCGAGCTGTCCACGCGGCCCGACCAGCGGATCGGATCCGACGAGCTGTGGGACCGTGCCGAGGGCGCGCTGGAAGGAGCGTTGCGCGCCGAGGGGCTGCAGTTCGACATCAACGCCGGCGACGGGGCCTTCTACGGACCCAAGATCGATCTGCACATGACCGACTCGATCGGCCGCTCCTGGCAGCTGGGAACGGTGCAGCTGGACTACTCGATGCCCGAGCGCTTTGACCTCAAATACACCGGTGCCGACAACGCCGAACACCGGCCCGTGATGATCCACCGGGCGCTCCTGGGCTCCTTTGAGCGCTTTATCGGCATCCTCATCGAGCACTACGCCGGCGAGCTGCCCCTGTGGCTTGCCCCCGTGCAGGCGATTGTGCTCACCGTGTCTGACCGCGTGCGTGCCTACGCCGAGTCCGTTCTCGCCGAGCTCACCGCCCGCGGCATCCGCGCCGAGCTTGACGACCGCGACGAGTCAATCGGGCGCAAGGTGCGCGAGGCCGAGCTCAAAAAGATCCCCTTCATGCTCGTCGTTGGCGGTCGTGAGGCCGACGAGCAGACCGTTTCCGTGCGCGAGCACGGTGCCCAGCGCGCCGCCCAGGATGGTTCCGGCTCCGGCCAAGCCTCAGATGGCGCACAGACGCTCTCGCTCGACGCCTTCCAGGCGCTCCTGGAGGCCGCCGGTGGCCGGATTCCGGTCGGATGACGCCTGCCCGTAGTCGCCCACGCGGTGTTACCGGCTTGTCGCGCCCACTTGTGTGCCGTCCAGGCGCCGATATACTGGGCGCGTTGAGGCCTAGCACCCATACACCGCGCCGCGCGTAGTCTCCGCTTGTTGCGCCACCGCCAGAGCCATTAAGTGCCGGTACCTCGCAGGCTAGACCGGCGCCCGCCCGAGCAGGACTTGACGCGGGTCAACGAGCGCATCAACGTGCCCGAGGTGCGTCTGATCGACGAGCAAGGGCAGCAGATCGGCGTCCTGAAGGTGGCCGACGCTCTCAAGATTGCCCAGGAGCGCGATCTGGACCTCGTTGAAGTCGCACCGCAAGCGCGCCCCCCCGTGGCCCGGGTGCTCGACTACTCCAAGTACAAGTACGAGCAGGCGCTCAAGCTCAAGCAGGCGCGTAAGCACCAGCAGCAGATCACGGTGCGCGAGATCAAGTTTCGGCCCAAGATCGCCCAGCACGACTACGACACCAAACGCGGGCATGTCAAGCGGTTTTTGCTCGGCAAGGCCAAGGTGAAGATCACCATCATGTTCCGCGGGCGCGAGGTCGCCCACCCGGAGCGCGGCGTGGCCATCCTGGACCGTCTCGCCGAGGAGCTTTCCGAGTTGGCGGTCGTTGAGCAGAGCCCAACGCTGGACGGACGCAACATGGCGATGCTGCTGGCGCCCTCAAAGACCGTGCTCAGCGGGCACGTAGAGGCCGGCCGGCCCGAGAACGGAGCCCTAACCAACGGCGCGGGTACCGGCGACGGTGTCGGCCTCCCAGACGGCGCCGCGACCGTGCCCGATGCCGCCGCCGCGATCTCCGACGAGGCTGCCGTGCCGACCTCCGATGAGGCTCCCGCAGCGATCCCCGACGCTGCCGCGACGAGCCCCGACGGCCCCAGCGACGGTGCAGTCGTGACATCCGACAACGGCGCCGAGGCCGTCGCCGAGACTGCTTCCGATGCAGACGGCGCCGCTGACGCGCCTGCCGCGCCCGCGAAGGCCACCGCCACCGCCACAAAGCGCCGGACCACGGCCAAGTCGGGGATAGCAAAGCCCGCGACAGCCAAGCCCACCACGGCCAAGGGGGCCGGCGCCAAGGCGACCACTGACAACGGCTCGGCCGACAACGGCGCCAAGGCCCCCAAGGCGGCACCCAAGACCACCCGGGCCACGAAGGCACCAGCAACAAAGCCATCCAGCACCTCCGCGGCGCCCAAGGCAGCGTCCAAGCCAAAGGCGCCCAAGGCGCCCGCGCCTACGGGAGCAGCTTGACCTGAAGTTCGCCCGTCGTGCTCTGTGCCGGCCGGGCCGCCGACGTCGCAGCGATCGTCAGATAGGCCTGTCCCGGGCGCGTCGCACTGGCCAACGCCGCCATCAGGCCGCCGTGCGGGCCGCCCGCCACCGTCAGGTTCAGGGCCCTGGTGCCCGAGAATCGGACGTTGCGGGACACGAGCCGGACGCGCTGCGTGATCACCCGGTGGCGCATGCGCTTGCGAATCGTCACGTAGCCACCCACGGTGAGCCGGCACGCCAGCGTGCACGTCACGCTTGCCTGCACACCCCCGCCGTGAAAGCGCGGCTGCTGGCGCAGCGGCGTTTCGGAATCCAGCACGCGGAACGCCGTCGGCGTCGAGTTCGGCACTGGATTCGTCGGCAGGACAAACGGCGGCGACGGCGGCTGCTGAAAGTCGAAGTCGCGTTCCAGATTTCCGAGGATGGGCAGGCTTTCGCGGACGTCCGGGCGCGAGTCCGGCCGGCCGTCGGTTACCGGATTCAGACGTTCGCCGCCAAGGAAGTCGTTCTCGATGAACTTCAGATACGCATCGTGGCTTAGGACCTGGTGGTCGACATACCCGTCGCGCGCGTACGGGCTGATCACCAGCCCGGGGACTCTCAGGCCATAGCCGTCCTGGTCCACCACCGGTGGCGACACGCTGTCGTAGAACCCCCCCCAGTCGTCCCAGGTCAAAAAGATCGCCGTGCTCGACCAGTCCGGGCTGCGCATGATCGCGTTGATCACCGACGTCACGTACGCCTGACCGGCCGCAATCGACGCCGGCGGGTGTTCGGAGACCCGGGCATTGGGCGTCACCCACGAGACCGCCGGCAGGCTGCCCGACCGGGCGTCCGAGTAGAACGATTCCAGTGACTGGATGTTCGCCAGCTGGGCGTCTTCGTGCACGTCCCCGAAGTACGGCAGGGGGTTCCAGATGCCAGGCGTCGATGCGTTCTGTTCCACCGGCGCGCACACGAGCGCTTCGTTGTCGATGCAGTCCGGCTCGCCGCCCGCGAAAACAAAGTAATTCCAGCTGACTCCGTGTTCGCGCAGCAGGTACGTGAGGTCGGTCCATTCGTAGTGCGGTTCGGCCCCCGTGGCGCTGAATTCCGGCACCTCTTCGGGGCTCTGCGGTGCGCTCTTGCAGCTAAGTGGGTCGCCCTGCACGGTGCACTTGGCCGACCACCCCGACACCTCGTAGAGATGCTCCGGCAGGCTCCAGCCCAGGTCCGAGGCAAACATGTGGTCCTGCAGGACGAAGTTCTTGGCGTACGCCCAGTAGTTGGGGATCTCTTCCGCTGTGTGGTAGCCCATGACTTCGTCGGCGGCCGAGGCTCCGCAGGCGGGGTTCAGCGTGTTGACGCAGTTCTTTTCCTGCGCTTGCTCGTCGGCGGCGATAAAGCCGTCCATGTGTCCCCCGTCGATGTCCAGCAGGGCCGCGCTGACCCCGTGCGGGCCACCCCCATTGATGTCCTTGGTGTCGTGGTACGGGGCAATGCAGCCTCCGTTCTGGGGGTCCGGAACGCACTGCGTGGGCACCCCGTCGACCATCGGGATGCCGTCGGCACCCGGGTAGGTCCCGAAGTAGTTGTCAAAGGAGCGGTTCTCCTGCATCACGATCACCACGTGCTTGATCTTGTGGATGCCCGGCGGAATCTGGCCTTCGACCGCCGACCGCTGGGCGACATCCGCGCGGGCATGGACCACGCCGGCGTCCACGCCGTGGAAGCCCAGGGTCACCAGAGTGGCGATGATTGGCAGCAGGCCCATGTCAGGTTGTGTTGGAGCCGCCCACGCGGTTCACGCGGGGTCGGCCGGCGGCGGATGCAATGCAACCGCGGATCGCAGAACCTAGCGAGCCGACTGCAAGACCGCGCCGCCACGCGCCCCTGCGGCGCGCAGCGGCCATCGCGCGGGTCCCCCGGCAGCCGCCCGCGCTTGAGCGCCTGCCGCGTTCTGCCATACTGCGCCGTTGTCCCATGCCAAAGATGAAAACCCATTCCGGCGCCAAGAAGCGCTTCAAGATGACCGCCAGTGGCAAGGCCGTCGGTCGCCACGGCAACACAAGCCACATCCGCGAGAAGAAGTCCCAGAAGCGCAAGCGGGCGCTCAACGCCCCCGCGCTCATCTCCGCTGACGACATGCCACGTGTACGCAGGCTGCTCGGCGTAGGGAGCGGCTCATGAGGGTCAAGCGCTCCGTCGCCGCTCGCAAGAAGCGTCGCGCCACTCTCGCGCTCACCAAGGGATACCGCGGTGAGGCACACTCCGGTTACAAGCGCGCCAAAGAGGCGCTCATGCACGCCGACCGCTACGCCTATCGCGACCGGCGGACACGCAAACGCGACTTCCGGCGGCTGTGGATCACCCG
>CAJCIJ010000024.1 GCA_903970315.1 Actinomycetota bacterium | reverse complement strand
GGCGCCGGCCGGCGCCGGCCGCGCGCCCGCGCTGCCCCGCCGTTTGGTACGCCTGGGCGCAGCCCCGGCGCTGCTGACCGACGGCGGTCACCGCGTGATGGCCAAGGCGCTGCCCATTACCTTCGGAACCTCGCACCTGGGCCTGGCTGTCGTGGCTGTCGCCCTGGACGGGGTTCCAACGTTCCTGGGTGCGTGGAGCACGGCGATGATCGCACTGCTGCTGGCTGCAGCAGTGCTTGGTCTGGTCTCACTGCTTGCCATGTACCTGGCCTACCGCAACGTGACCCAGCAGCTCGCTCGCGACCCCCTGACGGGGCTGCGCAACCGGCGCAGGTTGATGGTGGACCTCCAACGCACGTGTCGCACCGCCACCGAGCAGCTTCCGGCACGGCTGTGGTTCTTTGATCTGAACGGATTCAAGCGCTACAACGAGGGCTTTGGGCGCGTTGCGGGCGACACAATGCTCGAACGCCTGGCACAGCGCCTGCACGATGCCGTGTCGCCCCATGGCACCGCCTATCGCGTGGGCGGCGACGAGTTCTGCGTGCTCATCCGCGCGCGCCTGGACGACCCCGAGGCTCTGCTGGCCGAGGCCTCCGAGGCGCTCACCGAGCGCGGTGGCGCGTTTGACATAACGCCGGCTGCGGGCTCGGTGGCGTTGCCGCACGATGCCACCGAACCGACCCATGCGCTGCTGCTGGCCGACCAGCGCATGTACCACGCCAAGGCGGTCAAGCGCGCCGACGCCACGGGGCTTGTCACTGCGGTGTTGCACGCAGCCCTGGCGCAGCGCCATCCCGACCTCGGGTGCCACGCCGACGAGGTCGCCGACCAGGTGGCGTCGGTTGCGCGCGCCGTGGGTCTGGACGAGGAGGCACTCGCCGTGATCGTGGCCGCCGCCGACCTCCACGACATCGGCAAGCTTGGGGTGCCGGACGAGATCATCCGTAAGCCCGGGCCGCTGGACGACAGCGAGTGGGAGTTCATCAAGCAGCACACGCTCATAGGCGAGCGCATAATCCTCGCCGCGGGCCTGCCCATGGAGGGCATCGGCCAGCTCGTGCGCTCAAGCCACGAGCGCTGGGACGGCACGGGCTACCCTGATGGCCTGTCAGGCGAGGACATCCCGCTGGGCGCCCGCATCATTGCCATCTGCGACGCCTTTGACGCGATGACCGAAGACCGCGTCTACAAGGGCGCTCGGTCGCTGGCAGGCGCCATGTCCGAGCTGCGCAGATGCGCCGGCACCCAGTTTGACCCGTACCTGGTCGAAGTCTTCTGCCGGGTGCTTGGCGAACGAACCGCCGCGCCCGAACGCCTGGGCGAAGCAGTCGCCTAGGGCTTGACAGTCGCCTGGGGCCTGGTTGTCGCCTGGGGCCTTGGGGACGGAAGCGCCGTGGGCGGCTGGCCGATCAGTGCCGCTCCCACGCCCTGGATGGTTTCCTCGCCGTAGGCCATCGAGGGGTCGCCGCTGGTGAACACCGCGATCGTGATCGTGACACCCGGACGCTCCAGCCTTGCAACCTCGTTGAAAAGCCCCTCCGACGGCAGTGCGCCGGTCTTGAAGAACACCTGCCAGGTTGGACGCGCCACCGGCGGTATGCCCCAGCTCTGCGATGGCTCGATGCCCGCGAGCAGGCCGCGCGCATAGGCGTAGAACTGCGGTGGGATCAGGCGTGGCAGCGCAAAGAAGAAGTTCGCCTGGTCGGCGGCCGATGTCTGTGTGTAGGCCCACCAGCCGACCCCGGGTGCGTAGTCGCCCATGCCTGCTTCGCGCGCCACGCGGGCAACGGCGCCGGCACCCACGATCGAGTACACGGCCGACGCGGCTTCGTTGTCTGAGATGTGGATCATGGGGTACAGCAGGCTGTTGTCCGCCGGATCGACGGAGCGGTGCTGGGCGCTGAGCATCTGCAGGTATGCCACGAGCATCATCACCTTGACAACGCTTGCGGTCTGGAAGTGCTCGCGCACGCGTGTCCCGAAGAGCTGGCCGTAGTTGTTGTCGACCGCAAACGCAGTGGCGCCGGCGCGCGTGTCGAGGAAGCGTGTGGCGGTTGCGATGGCGCTCTGTGACGGGTACGGCGCCACGGCCGTGCCGACACCGTCGCCGGAGAACTGGAAGGCGCTGCCCGCGCGCACCGCCGGGTCGGCGCAGGTGCCGTGTAGTGCGGGCGGTCCCATCGTGGGCGCCCATGGTGGCTCGATGCAGACGCGGTAGGCAAACCTGTCTGACGGCGGCGTGACCACAGCGTTTGCGTAAAGCAACCCGGGCGACAGTTCGCGGGCACTTACCTGGGATGCGAAGCGCAACGTGCGCGACCCGGGCACGGCTACGTACCAGCGCGCCACAGCCCGTCCGGGCGTCTTGAAGCTGGGGTGCTCCAGCCGGATGCTCAGCAGCGTTCTTCCGAGGCCGAGGATCTGGGAGCGCGTTTGGACGCGCGGATCGACGATCACCTCGACCGCGGGGCTCGTGATGGTGGGTGTGCCGGCCAGGACTGCCCGCAAGCGCGTGTTCGATCCGGGGCGGATGTCGGCAAACGAGAAGGCACCGCTGGAGGTGATGCCGGTACGCGCGACGGTGACGTAATGGCTGAACGGATAGGCGCTGGCCTGAAGCTCCACGGTGGCGGTCGCCGCGGGCACAGCCGGCGCAACGAGCGTGCCTGTGGCGTCCACTGCAGACCCGTATGTCAGTTCGTGGGCGGCCAGCGACAGCGTCAGCTGGGGACCCGAGGGTGACGCGGCGGCGGACAACCCGAGCGTGGCAAACAGTGCGGCCGCCAAGATGGGCGGCCACAGCCGCCTACTCATCCTCGGGGGCTTCGCCTCCGCCGCGGAACATCGAGAGGACGCGCTCCTCGGCTACGCGCATGTACCCCACGAGCCGGTACGGCGCACCGCCCAGGTTGTGGCGCACCCGCAGGTCTGAGCTGGTGGGGCTTCGCACCTCGACGATCGTGATCACCGCGCCGATCTCGTGCTCGGCGCTGTCGCCGTAGTCGCGTTCGATGGCTTCCATCTGTTCTGCAACAAGCTGGCCGACAATCGCCGAATCCATGTCGATGCTCCTCTCTGCGGTGAGGCGCGGGCGCAGGGCGGCGCGTCACCACTGGGTTGATGGTTGGCCCCGGTGGACCGCAGGGCACGCTACCGGGGCGACCGCAGCGGTGCGGGGCGCCAGTGCGGTCGTCAGGCGCCCCGTGCGGCGGCCGCCCCCGGATCAGCGCCGGGATGGCCTGCGTTGTGCGGTTTGTGACTTTGTGAGCGAATCGCACAAACTGTGCGCAACATCACACATGGCGATGCTCGCAATCGGCATGATTGATCCAACCTACTGAACAGGTTTCCTCCTCACACGAAAAACGACCGGCAAGGGATTGCCGGTCGTTTTTTGTTAACCACTGCAGTGATCGGCGCTGCGAGCGAGCGCAGCCGGAGCGCGGAGGCCCGGCACCTGACCGGACCCCCGTGCCAATCGAGCCCGGCCG